>NZ_JBYVYK010000046.1:0-51147 GCF_058148405.1 Mycobacterium sp. DHQP2018-32-09
CCCGCCGCGACGGCGCTGACGACGCCCAGCACGACCGCCGCGGTGGTGCAGCCGTGCACGAACGCCGCCTTGGCGCCGGCGACCTCGTAGCGTCCCGGAGCGCCGAGTTGCGCCTGCAGCGCCGCCGCGAGCGACTCCTCGAACGCCGTGCGCACCGGCGGCGGCAACCCGTCGGCGACGACCCCGATCCGCCGGCCGTACCCGGCGGCCAGCACGCTGCCCGCGATCGCGATGCCGATGGCCGCGCCGATCTCGCGGGTGGCGTCGTTGACGGCCGCGGCGACGCTGTGCTTCTCCGGCGGGATGGCCTCCACGACCGCCGACGTCGACGGCGCCGAGCACAGCCCGAGGCCCACGCCGAGGATCAGCAGCGACCAGACGATCACCGAGTACCCCGTGTCCGGTTCCAGGGTGCCGACCAGGAACGAGCCGACCGCCAGCGCCAGCAACCCGGCGACCAGCATGGGCCGCAGGCCGAAACGGGCAGCCAGCTGCGGGGCGCCCAGCGACACCACCACGATCGGCACGATCAGCGGCGTCAACGCCAGCGCCACGACCACCGGGGCGTAGCCGGGGATGAGCTGCAGGTACTGCGTGAGCAGCAGGAAGACGCCGAAGATCACCAGGAAGTGCAGCACCAGCGACACGGTGCCCGCCGCGAAGCCGCGATCGGCGAACAGCCGGACGTCCAGCAGCGGGTGGGCACTGCGCAGTTCGAGCCCGGTGAACACCGCGAGCCCCACCAGCGAGCCGACGAACAGGGCGAGTACCAGCGGGTCGCCCCAGCCGCGTTGCGGGGCCTCGACGACCCCGATCACCAGCAGCCCCACCGCCACGGCACTCGCCACCGAGCCCGGCACGTCCACGGGCGGCCGCGAGCGCTCGCGCGGGGGCGGGATCCACCACGCCGCCACCGCCAGCACGGTTGCGGCGACGGCCAACGCCGCGAAGATGGCGCGCCACGAGGAGAATTCGAGCATCACCCCGGAGAACAGCACGCCGAGCACGGCGCCCGACGCGGCCACGCCCGCCCAGATGCCCACGGCCTGACGGCGTGCCGCGGCGTCGGCATCCTCGGTCAGCAGCGACAGGGTCGACGGCATGACCAGTGCGGCGCCGACGCCGGCGACCGCGCGCGTCCCGATCAGCCACCACGGATCGTCGGCGGTGAGCGAGGCCAGCGACGCCACGGCGAACAGCAGCAGCCCGACGATGAGCACGCCCCGGCGACCGTAGCGGTCGCCGACGGCGCCGGCGGGCAGTACCAGGCAGGCGACGGCCAGCGTGTATCCGTCTGCCACCCAGGTCAATTCGAACTGCGACGCACCGGTGGAGACGGCGATGTCGGGCAGCGCGGTGTACAGGGCCACCATCGAGCCGAGCACCAGGGCCACCGCAATGCACGACACCACCAGCGCCCAGCGGCGCCACCCGAGCGTCGACGTCACTCCACCCGGTTCCCATCGGAATCCCAATGCGCGGCCACCTTCTTGCTGGGTTGCACCCGCGGCGGTTCGCCGGGCATCTTCGGGTAGCTGGGCGGGTAGGGCAGATCCCCCAGGCCGCGTTCGGACTCGTCGGCGGCCACCATCTCCAACAGCGGATCCAGGGAGTGGGCGTGAGCGTCGATGTCCGCCCAGGGATCCGGTCGTGCGGCGATCAGGTCCGGCACGGTGGCGATGGTGTAGTCGTCGGGGTTGGCGTCCGCGAGGTCGTCCCACGACAGCGGCATCGACACCGTCGCGATCGCGGTGCGGCGCGCCGAGTACGCCGAGGCGAAGGTGCGGTCGCGCGCGTTCTGGTTGTAGTCGATGAACACCCGGCGTCCGCGCTCCTCCTTCCACCACGACGTCGTGACGGCGTCGGGGGCGCGGCGCTCCACCTCGCGCGCCAGCGCGATCCCCGCGCGGCGCACCTGGATGAAGTCCCAGTCGGGGGCGATGCGGACGAAGACGTGGATGCCGCGGCCACCGGAGGTCTTGGGGTAGCCGGCGATGCCGAGTTCGTCGAGCAGTGGGTGCAGCACGTCGACGGCGACGGCGCGAGCCTCGTCGAACCCGGTGCCGGGCTGCGGATCCAGGTCGATGCGCAGTTCGTCGGGGTGTTCGGTGTCCGGACAGCGGACCTGCCACGGGTGCAGGGTGACGGTACCCATCTGCGCGGCCCACACGATGGCCGACGGGTGGGTGACCTCGAGTGCGTCGGCGGTGCGGCCCGACGGGAACGTCACCGTGCAGGTCTGCAGATAGTCGGGATGCTTTGCGGGAATCCGCTTCTGGTAGATCTCCTCGCCCTCGATGCCGTCGGGGAAGCGCTGCAGGTGCACCGGCCGGTCCCGCAGCAGGGTGACCATGGGTGGCGCGACGGCGCGGTAGTAGTTCACCAGTGCGCCCTTGGTCCCCGCCTTGCCCAGCGCGGGGAAGTACGGCTTGTCCGGGTTGGTGACCCGCACCATCACCCCGTCGACGTCGATTTCACTTGCCGGACTTGCCATCTCAGCCATCCCCCGGGTCTCCGTCGGCCAGTACGTCGAACAGGTCGTAGTGCAGTGGCACGTCGAGTTGGGAGAACGTGCAGCTGCGCGGGTCACGGTCGGGGCGCCATCGCCGAAACTTCACGGCGTGCCGGAAGCGTTGCACGTCGCCGGAACCCTCCATCTGGTCGTAGGCCACCTCGCACACCCGCTCGGGCCGCACCGGGACCCATCTCTTGTCGGCCGCGGAGTTCCACCGGCTCGGGTCACCGTCGCGAACGTCGCCGTCGCGCAGGGGTTCCAGTTCGGCCAGCAACGTCACGCGGTCCTTGGCGGTGAACGACGCCGCGCCTCCCACCATCTGCAGGTCGCCGTCGGGACGGTAGAGACCCAGCAGCATGGACCCGAGGCCCTCTCCGCTCTTGTGGATGCGGTACCCCATGACGACGCAGTCGGCGTCGCGGTGGTGCTTGACCTTCACCATCTCGCGCTTGCCGGGCAGGTACGGTCCGTCGAGGCGCTTGGCGATGACGCCGTCGAGCCCCGCCCCCTCGAAGGTGGTGAGCCACGTGGTCCCCTGCGCGGCGTCTTCGGTGGTCCGGGTGACGTGGCACCACCGCTGCGCGTGCACCGCCTCGACCAGCGCCTCGCGACGCGCCCGGAACGGCTCGCGCAGCAACGAGCGGTCGCCGGTGGCCAGGGCGTCGAAGCCGATGAAGTGCGCGGGCGTGCCTGCGGCCAGCTTGTCGACGCGGCTCTGCGCGGGATGGATGCGCTGGCTCAGCGATTCCCAGTCCAGCCGGACGCGGCCGTCGATCTCGCGCGGCACCACCACCTCGCCGTCCAGTACGCAGCGGTCGACGAGTTCGGCGCGCAGCGCGTCGAGCAGTTCGGGAAAGTATCGGCCCAGGTCCTTGCCGCTGCGCGAGATCAGCTGGACGTCGGAGCCGGCGCGGAACACCACCGCCCGGAAGCCGTCCCACTTCGGCTCGTAGGACCACGTGCCGGGCTCGGTGGGCACCGCGGCGGCCGCCTTGGCGAGCATGGGTTCCACCGGTGGCGGTACGGGCAGCCCCGCGACGTCCTGCGCGGTCACCTCGGGCACCTGGGCACGCTCACATCCTCGTTCATCACGTGGCTTGGACTACCCTCTCCGGGAAAAGTCATCGGAGCCGACGCCCGCGGGCCCGCTCAGGTGCGCGGCGCGGCGGCTGCGGGTAAGAGTGGACGTCACACCCCCTCAGATCCCCCTCCGACGATTGGACGCGGCCGACGTGCCCCAGCATGCAGTGATCTCCGGCGCCGGCATCGGCGGTCCCGCGCTCGCCCATCAGCTGGTGGCCCGCGGCTGGCGCGCCACGGTGCTCGAGCGCTACCCCCGCCGCCGCGACGAGGGACAGAACGTCGACGTCCGCGGCGCCGCCCGCGAGGTGATCCGCCGCATGGGCATCGACGCCGACGTGCGGGCGGCCACCACCGGCGAGGTCGGCATGCGCTTCGTCACCGCCGACGGCACGCCCGTGGCGAGCTTCCCCATGTCCGCGTCCGGTGGACACGACGGGCCCACCGCCGAGGTGGAGATCCTGCGCGGCGAGCTGTCGCGCATCCTCGTCGACCGCACGATCGACCGCGTCGACTACCGCTTCGACACCCAGTTGGCCGACGTCGCCAGCGAGGACGACCACGTCGCGGTGACGCTGGCCGACGGCGAGACGCTGCAGGCCGACGTGCTGGTGATCGCCGAGGGGCTGCGCTCGCGGTCGCGCCGTTTCGTCGACCCGACGCCGATCAACGAGCTGGGCATGTACTTCGCGTACGTGACGTTGCCGCGCGCCGAGAGCGACGACCAGTGGTGGAACTGGCAGCGCGCCACCAACTCCCGCTCCGTGCACCTGCGGCCGGACAACCTGGGCACGACGCGCGCCATCCTGACCTTCATGTCCGACGTGCGAGGCTTCGAGGACCTGGACCGCGACGCGCAGCTCACCATCTTGTCCCGGACCTTCGACGACGTCGGCGGTGCGGCGCCGCGCATCCTGGCGGCCATCGCCGACGGCGCGCCCATGTACTTCTCCGCGGTGGGGCAGGTCCGCCCACGCCGCTGGAGCACGGGCCGCGTCACGCTGCTCGGCGACGCGGCGTTCTGCAACGCGACGTTCGGCGGTGCGGGCACCAGTCTGGCGCTGATCGGCGGGTACGTGCTGGCCGGCGAACTGGCCGGCGGCGCCGACGTGCCCACCGCGCTCGCACGCTACCGGCGTGCCATGCAGCCGTTCGTCGAGACCGCCCCGCGGGTGCGGGCCCGGTCGCTGCGCATGATGAACCCGCGCACGCCCGCCGGGATCCGGGTGCTGGACGCGGCGACGGCGGTGGCCGCGGGCCCCGTGGGCAAGGCGCTGATGGCCCTGGGCAGTAGCCGGATGGCCGGCATCGCCGGCGCCGAGCCGAGCCTCCCCGACTACCCGGCGGTGACGTCTGCGCCATGACGCCGCCCGTGACGCCCCCGGTGGCACCCATGCTGGCCAAGCCCGTCGCCGAGATCCCGCCGGGGTGTTCCTACGAACCGAAGTGGGACGGCTTCCGCTCGATCTGCTTCCGCGACGGCGACGACGTCGAGCTGGGCAGCCGCAACGAGCGGCCGTTGACACGGTACTTCCCCGAACTCGTCGCGGCCGCCCTGGCGGAGTTGCCGCCGCGGTGCGTGCTCGACGGCGAGATCGTGGTCGCCGGTGAGCGTGGGCTGGACTTCGAGGCGCTGCAGCTGCGGCTGCATCCCGCGGCGAGCCGGGTGCGGTTGCTGGCCGAGCGCACGCCCGCGGCGTTCGTCGTGTTCGACCTGCTGGCCCTCGGCGACGAGGACCACACCGGGCGGCCGTTCGCGGAGCGCCGCGCCGCACTGGAGCGGGTGCCGTTCGGGCAGCGGTTCCACCTGACGCCGGCCACCACCGACGTCGACGTCGCGCGGCGCTGGTTCCACGAGTTCGAGGGCGCCGGGTTGGACGGGTTGATCGCCAAGCCGCTGGACCTGGCGTACGAGCCCGACAAGCGGGTGATGTTCAAGGTCAAGCACCAGCGGACGGCGGACTGCGTGGTGGGCGGTTATCGGCTGCACAAGTCGGGCGCCGACGCCGTGGGGTCGCTGATGCTGGGGTTGTACGACGGCGGCCGGCTGGCGTCGGTGGGGGTCATCGGCGCGTTCCCGATGGCAACGCGACGTCGGCTGTTCGCCGAGCTGCAGCCGCTGGTGACGTCGTTCGACGAGCATCCGTGGAACTGGGCGGCGGAGGTTGCCGCGAACCCAGAGCTGGGCAGGAAGGTCGCGGCCGGTTCGCGGTGGAACGCGGGCAAGGACCTGTCGTTCGTGCCGCTGCGGCCCGAACGCGTCGTCGAGGTGCGCTACGACCACATGGAGGGCAGGCGCTTCCGGCACACCGCGCAGTTCAACCGGTGGCGACCCGACCGGGAGCCGCGGTCGTGCACGTACGCGCAGCTGGAGCAGCCGTTGACCTACCGGCTGGGTGACATCCTCCCGGGACTGGGCTGACTTACACGCGTGTCATTCATCCACACTGTGGACAACTCCTGGGGATGACGGCGCCGGCCGCCGCGCGAACAGGTGGATCAACCCGCTGGCCACCGCGTACCGCGGCCCGTGCACGCCGTCGATGTCGGCGCGCCCCACCGCGATGGGCACGTCCCGCAGCGCCTCGGCGACCGCGCGGGACAGCTCGTCGTCCAGCGCCCCGCCGCCCGCGAGCACCAGTGCAGTCGGCGAGCGGTCGAACGCGCGCAGGCAGCGCGCGACGTTCGCGGCGACGGTCTCGCGTTTGATCGCCAGCCGCAGACTGCGCCACTCCTCGGCCGCCAACCGCGCCGAGAACGGCACCAGCCCGGCGGGACCGCGCGTGCACAGCCTGCCGATGGCCTCCGAGGTCGCGGGGGCGTCGAGGAACACTCGCCTGCCGTCCTCCTCGTGCGCCACGTGTGGACCCTCGACGCGCACGGCGGGCGTGCGCTTCACCTGCTCGGCGAGCGCGCGCGGGATGCCCAGCACGCGCGCGACGGCGGTCGTGATGGTCTCCCCCGCCCCGGCCGCCACCACGGTGCGGTCGGCACCGATGAGGTCGATCGTGCCACCCCCGATGTCGCACACCACGGTGTCGGCAGGCAGCCCCGGCGTGGTGCGGGCCCCCCACGCCGCGGCTTCCGGTTCGCCTGCCAGGGTGCGGGCGGGCCGACCGGTGAGGTCGGCCATCACGGCGGCGGCGTCGGCCACCTCGTCGGCGGCCAGCATCGCCACCACGGTGCCGCGCGCCTCCACGACGCCGCGGCGCAGCCATGCCCCGTCGTCGAGCCTCGCCAGGTCGGTGAAGAACGCGTCCTCGACGGCCAGGCCCGCCTCGGCGGTGGGCACCGCGCGCAGCCGGATCCGGGTCACCGCGCCGGGTGGGCGGGCCCGCAACACCGCGTGCGCGGCCGCCACGTCGTAGCGCACCGGCTGCCCGTCGACCACGCAGTCGACGTAGTCGTCGCTCGGCGCGGGCGGCTCGGGTGGGTGGGTGCGCACGGTCACCGCCAGGGCCGGGGCGTCGGCGACCTCCCGGCAGAAGTCGGCGACGTCACCGATGGCCTCGGGATCCAGCCGCAGCGCGGCGGTCAACGCGATGGGATCGGCCAGCGCACGGTACGCCCGCCCCTCGGCCACCACCTCGACGGCGATCAACGCCCCGGGCGCGACGTCGACGTCGGCTTCGTCGACCACGGGCACGTCGACGGGGATGCGGTTGCGGATGAGCACGGCATCGTCCTGGGCGACGACGACGCCCGCGACGCGCCAGCCGCGTTCCACCGCACCGGTGATGGCGGTCGCGGCGTCCTCGAAGTCGGTGGCCGCGTCGACGGACACGACGACGGGCCCGGCCGCGGCGGGTCCGGTGAGATCGGCCAGGGGGACGTGCGCGCCCACGCCGTGCCCGGCGCCGGCCGGGGTACTGGCATCGGGCCTGCGCAGGTTGCGCACGGGTGCGCGTGGGGACGCCGCGGGCGGCAGCGGCGCGGTGGCGGTGTCGACGGGACGCAGCGCCGACAGCAGCAGCTCGTCGGCAGGCACCCCCAGCCGCACCTCGAGTCGGCGCAGCAGGCCCGCGGCTCCCTCCAGCGACGTGCGCGACCCCTTGCGGCCGCGGGTCGGCGCCTGGTCGTGGCCGAGCATCCGAACCGTGCCGTCGGGCGCGACGCGGCCGAGCACGATCTCGGTGGTGTGGTTGCCGACGTCGATGCCCGCCACCACCCGGGGTGTGGCGGACGTGGCGGGTCGGGTCACCGCAGCAGGCCCTGCCTGGCGTAGACGGCGGCGGCCTGACGCACCAGCTCGGCGCACCGGGTCGCGCCGCGCAGGCTCAGCGACGTGCCCAGCGCGTCGAGTTGTGCGGCGGTGGACCGGTGCGGGCGCAGCGCCTCGTACAGCGCCATCACGTCCTCGTCGTCCATCGTGGCCATCTCGGCGGCGCGCAGGAAGTTCTCGGCCAGTTGGGGATTGCCGCCCTCGGCGGCCACCACGGCCTGCTGGGCCAGCACGGCCGGATCCATCCGCAGATCGGCCAGGCCCAGCTTGCCGTCGATGGTGTTCTGCACCGTGATGTCGGTCATGGCCGCCTCACCTGCACCGTGACCGGCGCCTCGCCCGGCTCGGATGCCTCTCGTTCCAGGGCCACCAGGGCCACCGCGCGGGCGTGGTAGCGGGCCGAGATCGACTCGTCGGTGCCGCCGGTGAAGATCGGCACCGGCGCCATGCCCTTGGCGTGGCGGGCGGCGTTCTTGCCCAGGTCCCGGTACATGCGGGCGGTCAACAGCGGTGCCACGCTGAACAATTCGAGGTTGGCCAGCGGCGCCAGGTCGCGACGGTGGATCAGCGCGGTGCCCTTGCCCTGCAACCCGATGCCGATGCCCGACCCCGACAGCCGGGCCGCCGTCAACCCGATGAGGCCGACGTCGATGGTGGAGCGCACCCGCACCAGGCGCGGCACGCAGCCCTCCTCCTCGAGGCCTGCCGAGATCTGGCGCAGCACCTCGCCGATGGGCAACCCGCACAGCGACAGCCACACGCTGCGGCCCCACGCCGGGGACAGTCCGATGACCACCTCCCGTGGGTCGCTGCCCTGCCGGGCGGGTTCGACGTCGGTGACGACGACGTGGTCGCGGTGGTCGTTCTGGTCGAGGGTCAGCTCGGCCGAGCTGCGGGCCTGCCGGATGGCGTCGATCTCCGCGCGGCGCGCCTCGGTGAGCGCGTAACCCGTTCCGGGACCGGCATAGTCGTTGGGGTCGGTGAGCTTGGACAGCACGCGGAAGTCCTCGTCGAAGATCGCCGAGGTCTGCAGTTGGTCACCGCGGAGGCGCTCGCGGGTGAGCCGTGTGATGGCCTCGGCCTCTTCGACGTAGCCGGTGCGGTGCAGCGCGCCGATGACGTCGAACACCGTGAGCTGGCGCGCCTCGATGGATGCGGCCGCCTCGGCCACCAGCTTCGGGTGGCCCTTGGGCAGGTCGCGAGAGCCGTTGGCGGCCACGACGTTCTCGACGTGGGCGTCGTCGTAGTCGGCCAGGCCGAGGTCGCGGTACACGGCCTGGGTGGCGGTGGCGGCGCGGCGGCGCACCTCGGCCAGGCGTTCCGGCGAGACCGTGCGCAGCCCGCCGTCGGCGCCCCAGTCGCGCTGCAGCACCAGGAAGTCGTCCATGTCGTCGGAGTTGAAGTTGGACAGCGCGAAGGCGTTGTCGTAGCGCGGGATCGAGCCGAACCCCGAGAAGATGAAGTCGGCGCCGGCCAGCAGCACCGGCAGCGTGTGCGCGCTGCGGCGGATGTCCGACTCGGAGATCAGGTTGTCGTTGCCTGCGCACGATTCGAGATCGCGCATCATCACCATGAGGTTCTCGGCGAGCAGTTCCTTCATGCCCTCCGGCACCGATGCGACGACCCCGACGCCGTCGATGCCGCCGTTCTGCACGCCCTGGGCGCCGAGCGCCCGCGCCAGCGACACGCAGCGCGACTCCAGGTACAGGATGGAGCACCGCTCGGCGGCACCCATGAGCACCTCGGCGCCGCCGCCGCTGGTGACGCGCATCTTCAGCCCGCGCGAGGCGTAGGCGGACGTGAGGATGGCCTTGGAGAACGGGGTGTCGTCGCCGTCGACGAACACCTGCTCGGTGCCGTAGATGGAGATGGTCTCGGCGTAGCTGGTCAGCCCGCGCAGTCCCAGCCGCAGTTCGAGGGCCTCCTCGATGGAGCACTGTGCCATGGCGCCCGGGGTGCCCACCTGGCTGCCGATGAGCAGGGCGACCGCGTTGGACGCGGCGTCGCCCAGCACGGGCACCGTGGTCTCGACCTCGCGGAAGCCGTAGGCCACCGCGCTGGCGGCGTCGGCGGCGATGAGGAGTGGGTCGTCGAGTTGGTTGGTGACGTGCGCCTGGTTGCTCGGCGTGCGCCGCGCCCGCATCTTCGCCATCGCCATCTGCATCTCGACCGGGGTCAGCAGGGCCATCACCCGGGCGAGCTTGGCGGGAGTGGTGCCGCCGATCAGGCGCACCACCTCCGCGCGCGGCACGTTGACGTCGACGGCCATGCGGGCCAGCACCGCGTCGTCGAGGGCCATCGCCTCCTCGGCCACCGCGAGGTCGATGCCGTAGCGGGCGATGAACTCGTCGATGACGTCGAACTCGGCGGCATCCTTGCCGTCGAGCTGGGTCACCTCCCCGCCACTGATCACCAGTGACGGGGAGGGGTCGTGCGGACTGCGCATCGCGACGAGACCGAGAGCGGCGTCGGGCACGCTGAACCCGTCGAGGTTGACCGGTTTGCCGTCGAGGACCCGGAACCGGCCCAGCTCGTCCACCGTGGTGCTGCCTCTCTCGATCGCCGCGAACGGTCTTGCTGCTAGTCGCGGACTTCGCTGTCCTCGTAGATGATCCGGCCGATCAGCTCGTAGCGGGCCGGGTCACGGTACTTGAAGTACAGCGCCATGGCCGCGCCGAGCGCGAACAGGCCGACCACGATCCACGGTGTCAGCTTGAACAGCAGGGTGCCCGACGCCGCGCCCGCGGCCGCGTCCTTGTGCTGCCACAGCAGGAACACGACGTAGAGCATGCCGATGCCACCGAGCAGCGGCGCCAGGAACGTCTTGAACCAGTGCGCGCTGGAGGGGTGGTTCTTGTGGAAGTGGAAGTACGCGACGACGGCGAATGCGCACAGCGCCTGCACGATCATGATCGCCATGGTGCCCAGGATGGCCAGCAGACCGTAGAGGTGCACGTACGGATCCATGCCTGCGAAGAAGAAGGCCAGGATGAGCACCAGCGTGATGCCGGTCTGCACGAACGACGCGATGTAGGGCGAGCCGTGTGTGGGGTGGGTGGCGCCGATGGTCTTCTGCAGCCCCTTCGACAGGCCCTCGCGGCCCAGCGCGTAGAGGTAGCGCGACGCGCAGTTGTGGAACGCCATGCCGCACGCGAACGACCCGGTAACCAGCAGCAGCTTGAACAGCGTGATGGCCCAGTCACCGTAGGTGGCCTGCACGGGGTCGAAGAAGATGTTGCCCGCGGTGGACGGGTCCTGCGCCAGCTCGACGGACTTGGCCGGGCCGGTGCCCGCGATGGCCATCCACGAGATGAACACGTAGAACAGGCCGACGCCGAGGACGGCGATCATGGTGGCGCGGGGGATGATCCGCTTGGGGTCCTTGGACTCCTCGCCGTACATCGCGGTGGACTCGAAGCCCACCCACGACCAGAAGGCGAAGAACAGGCCCAGGCCGGCGCTGGCGCCCACGATGCCCGCGGCGGGCGTGAACGCCCCCACCGGGTTGAGGGTCTCGGCGACGGCGAATCCGGTCTCGGGGTTGCCGCCGCGGAACAGCACGGCCAGCGCGCCCAGGGACAGCATGACGATCTCGGTGACGAGGAAGACGCCGAGCACCTTGGCGGTGAGGTTGACGTCGAAGTAGGTCAGCACGCAGTTGAGCACCAGCATGAGCAGCGCCGGGATCAACCAGTTGATCTGGATGCCGAACACCGACGACGCGAAGTCCGAGAAGAAGTAGGAGAAGATGCCGATCAGCGAGCCCTCGAACACGATGTAGGCCATCGTGATGATGAGGCCGCTGGCCATGCCCAGGACGCGGCCCAGACCGTGCGAGATGTACCCGTAGAACGCGCCGGTGGCGGTGATGTGCTTGGCCATGGTGGCGTAGCCGATGGCGAACAGGCCCAGCACGATGGTGGCCACCAGGTAGCCGGCCGGTGCGTGCGAACCATTTCCGAAGCCGACGGCGATGGGCACGTTGCCGACCATTGCCGTGATGGGGGCCGCGGTGGCCACGGCCATGAAGATGACGCCGACGGTTCCTACGGCATTGCGCTTCAGCCGTTGGACCGAGTCACCTGTGCCTTCACCGCGAGATACGACTTGATCGGTCATTTGTTCCAGATGCCTTCCAGGTGAACAATGGGAATGACCGGTGTGGCACTCGCCACATCGAACGTGGCAATATTGGCACTACCAATACGAGTCCGCAACCGGAACGGCCACCCAATTTCAACCATTGACATAAATGGTCCAACCTTTTTAGGGTGGTCGGCGTGTACGACTACGGCACGTTCTCCTTCGAGTCCAAGACCCAGGTCCTGGAGCGCGCGAAGGAGTACTGGAACCCGGACAAGACGCAGTTTTGGACCGACGCCGGCGTCGACCTGGTCATCGACCGCAGGCAAGGATACTTCCTGTGGGACATGAGCGGACGCCGGCTCATCGACATGCACCTCAACGGGGGCACCTACAACCTGGGCCACCGCAACCCCGAAGTGATGCAGGCACTCTCGGAGGGCATGCAGCACTTCGACGTGGGCAACCACCACTTCCCCTCGGTGGCCCGCACCGCGCTGGCGCAGAAGCTGGTCGAGTCCGCACCCGCCTCGATCACCAAGGTCGCGTTCGGCTCCGGCGGTGGCGAGGCCATCGACATCGCGCTCAAGAGCGCCCGCCACGCCATGCAGCGCCGCAAGATCGTCTCGATCGTCAAGGCCTACCACGGGCACACCGGCCTGGCCGTCGCCACCGGTGACGACCGCTTCGCCAAGCTGTTCCTGGCCGACCAGCCCGACGAGTTCATCCAGGTGCCGTTCGGCGACCTCGACGCCATGGACCAGGCGCTGCGCGGCCGCGACGTCGCCGCGGTCATCATGGAGACCATCCCCGCGACGTACGGATTCCCGCTGCCCCCACCGGGTTACCTCGAAGCCGTCAAGGACATGTGCGTGCGCTACGACGCCCTCTACATCGCCGACGAGGTGCAGACCGGCCTGATGCGCACCGGTGAGATGTGGGGCATCACCAAGCACGGCATCGAACCGGACATCATGGTCTCGGGCAAGGGACTGTCCGGCGGCATGTACCCCATCACCGCCGCGATGCTCAGCGACCGCGCCGCCCAGTGGCTCGAACAGGACGGCTTCGGGCACATCTCGACGTTCGGCGGCGCCGAACTCGGCTGCGTCGCCGCGCTGAAGACCCTCGAGATCACCTCGCGCCCCGAGGTGCGCTCGTCGGTGCACTACATCGCCGACCTCTTCGCCCACGGGCTGGCGCGCATCCAGGCCGACTACCCCGACTGGTTCATCGGCATCCGGCAGAACGGCGTGGTGATCGGGCTGGAGTTCGACCACCCCGAAGGCGCCAAGTTCGTCATGCGCGAACTGTACGAGCGGGGCGTGTGGGCCATCTTCTCCACCCTGGATCCCCGTGTCCTGCAATTCAAGCCGGGTCTGCTGATGAACCGGGACCTGTGCGAGGACGTGCTGGACCGCGTGGAGGTCGCGGTGGGCAAGGCCCGCGCGGCCGCAACCGGACGGAGGAAGCCGTGAACCACGTGCTGGAACGCGCCCGCTGGGCCGCGGGCGCCTACGCCACCTACGACCAGGCATCGGTCGACGCCATCGTCACCGCCGTCGCCGAAGCCGGCTACGCCGAGGCCGAGCGCTTCGCCGCGGCCGCGGTCGCCGAGACCGGCATGGGCGTCGTCGCCGACAAGGTGACGAAGAACCGCGCCTGCTCGCGCGGCATCGTCGAGTACTACCGCGGCGCGGACTACGTCTCCCCCCGCGTGGACCACGACCGCAAGATCGTCGAGATCCCCCGCCCCGCCGGCGTGGTGCTGGCCCTGACCCCCACCACGAATCCCGTTGCCACGGTGTACTTCAAGGTGCTGCTAGCGCTGATGACCCGCAACGCCGTGGTGGTGGCGCCGCACCCGCGCGCCCGACAGTGCTCGGTGGACGCCGCCCGCGTCCTGGCCGACGCCGCCGTGGCCGCGGGCGCACCCGACGGCATCGTGTCCGTCATCGAGGAACCGTCGATCCCACTCGTCGAGGCCCTGATGGCCGACGAGCGCACCGACGTCATCGTCGCCACCGGCGGCACCGGCGTGGTGCGCGCCGCGTACTCGTCGGGCAACCCGGCGCTCGGCGTCGGCCCGGGCAACGTGCCCGTCTTCGTCGACGCCAGCGCCGACGTCGACGCGGCCGCACGGCGCATCGTCGACAGCAAGGCCTTCGACAACTCCGTGCTGTGCACCAACGAGTCGGTGCTCATCGCCGAGGACGCCATCGCGGCCAAGCTGACCGCGGCCCTGGGCCGCCACGGCGCCCACGTGCTCGACGCCGACGCGGCGATGCGGCTGCGCCAGTTCATGTTTCCCGACGGGAAGCTCAACACCGACGTGGTGGGCCGGTCCGCGGCGTGGATCGCCGAGCAGGCGGGCATCCGGGTGACGGCCAAGACGCGGCTGCTGGTGGCGCCTTTCGAAGACGTCATCGACGAAGAGGTGCTGACCCACGAGAAGCTGTGCCCGGTGCTCGGCATGACCACCGTCGCCGACGCCGAACGCGGCATCCGCGCCGCGCGGGCGGTCGTCCGCATCGCCGGTGCGGGCCACTCGGCGGCCATCCACAGCGAAGACCCCGTGGTGATCACCGACTTCGCGGCCCGCGTACCGGTGCTGCGGGTCTCGGTGAACGTCGGCAACAGCACCGGTAGCTCCGGCCTGGACACCAACTTGGCGCCGTCGATGACCATCGGCACGGGTTTCGTCGGACGCAGCTCCATCGGCGAGAACCTACAGCCGGAGAACCTGATCAACTGGGCGCGCATCGCCTACAACGCCGACTCCGGGGTCGCCATGCCGAGTTTCGCCGGCATCACCCCGTGGCAGGCACCCGCGGGAGCCGTGCCGGCCTACCCGCGCGCCTCCAACGACGCCGGCGGTCCCGCACCCACCCCGGTGCGCACCACGCGCCCGGCCACCCGGAGCGGCGACACCCAGCTGGACGCGTTGCGCGCCGAACTGCGCGCGCTCGTCGTCGAAGAACTCGCTCAACTGATCAAGAGGTGATCCGTGGCTGAACTGCGTTCCTTCATCTTCATCGATCGGCTGCAGCCGCAGACGATGTCCTACCTCGGCACCTGGATCAAGGGAGCGCTGCCGCGCGCCGGCGTCGCCGCCCAGATCATCGAGGTGGCACCGGGTCTGGACATCGAGGGCGTCACCGACGTCGCGCTCAAGCACGCCGACGTCAAGGCCGGCGTCCTGGTGGTCGAGCGGCAATTCGGCTACCTGGAGTTCCACGGCGACACCGGCTCGGTGCAGGCCGCCGCCGACGCCGCGCTGGGCGAACTGGGCGGCGGCGCCGACGCCGCGATCACGCCCCAGATCCTGGCGTCGCGGATCATCTCCAGCGTCGACCAGCAGCACGCCTTCCTGATCAACCGCAACAAGATCGGGTCCATGGTGCTGGCGGGCGAATCGCTGTACGTGCTCGAGGTGGCGCCCGCCTCCTACGCCATCCTGGCCACCAACGAGGCCGAGAAGGCCGCCGACGTCAAGGTCGTCGACTTCCGCATGATCGGCGCCACCGGGCGGGTGTACCTGTCCGGCACCGAGGCCGACGTCCGCCAGGCCGCGGCCGCCGCCGAAGAGGCCCTGGCGCGGAGCGTGCCGTGACCGGTATCGACCGCGAGCAGCTGCGGATGCTGGTGCGAGAGGTGGTGCGCGACGCCGTGCGCGACCTCGCGCCAGCCAGGCAGCCGGGGCAGCCGAGGCCCACACCCCCACCGCCGGCACCGCGTGCAGCGCCGACCCCGCAGACACCGCCGGCCACTCCCCCGGGCCCTCGGCCCACCGGGCCGCTGGCGGCCGACGAACGCTCCCGCACCGACACCGTCCGCATCGGCAACGACGCCGAACTCGACGCGTTCGTCCGGCAGCTGCTGCACCTGTTCGAGAACCCGAAGACACGGGCCGATCTGCGCGCCGGGCGGCTGACGTTCCGGCTCGCCGGGACCACGCGCGGCCCCGGCGGTGCCGGCAGGCGCATCGAGCGCGGTGCGGTCACCGAACGCCAGATCGCCGAACTCGCACAGACCAACACCACGCTGGTGCTCGGGCCCAAGGCCGTGCTCACCCCGCTGGCGCGGGAACGGGCCAGGGCGCTCGGCGTGACGATCGAAAGGGAGCGCAGATGATCAAGGGAACCGTCACCGGCCAGGTGTGGTCGACCCGCCGCGTCGACGGGGTGCCCGCGGGCGCGTTCCTCGAAGTCCAGGTCGACGGTTCGCACTCCACGCTGGTCGCCTTCGACGTCCTGGGCACCGGCGTCGGCGAACAGGTGCTCATCGCGCAGGGATCGGTGGCCGCCAGCTGGTTCACCGGCACGCCACCACCGGTCGACGCGCTCATCATCGGCTCCATCGACCCCACCGCCTGACCCTCGCACCACCTCGACACGACATTCCGTCAACCCACGATAAGAGGAGAAAAACCATGGCCAGCAACGCGATCGGCATGATCGAGACCAAGGGCTTCGTCGCCGCGCTCGCGGCCGCCGACGCGATGGTCAAGGCCGCCAACGTCACCATCACCGATCGCCAGGAGGTCGGCGACGGCCTGGTGGCCGTCATCGTCACCGGCGAGGTGGGCGCGGTCAAGGCGGCCACCGAGGCCGGCGCCGAGACCGCCTCGCAGGTCGGTGAACTCGTCAGCGTGCACGTCATCCCCCGGCCGCACGCCGAACTCGGCACGCACTTCTCCGTCGCCGCCCAGTAGCCCGTGGCTGCCACCGACATCCGGGTCTACCTGCCGATCGAGGATCTCCAACCGCAGTTCGCGGCGTACCTCGGCACCCCGACGCGGGCGCGCGGCTACCCGCCGTACGCGGGTGAGCACGCGCTGATCGTCGAGGTGTCCCCGGCCCTGGCCATCGAGCGGGTCATCGACCTCGCCCTGCGCGCGGTTCCGGGCGTGCAGCCCGGAATCCTGTACGTGGAGCGGCAGTTCGGCGTGCTCGAGGTGCATTCGGCGGACCTGGCCGACGTGCGCCGGGCCGGCGAGGCGATCCTGGAGGGCACCGGCAACTCCGCGGCCGACCAGCTGCGGCCCCGGGTGCTCTACCACGACGTCATCGCCGACATCACCGACCAGCACGCGGTGATCCTCAACCGCAACCGGCAGGCGTCGATGGTGCTGCCGGGCCAATCGCTGCTGGTCTACGAGATGACCCCGGCGCTGTTCGCGGCGGTGGCCGCGAACGAGGCCGAACGCGCCGCGCCAGAGCTCACACTGGTCGACGTGCAAATGATCGGCGCCGCGGGGCGGCTCTACATCAGCGGCAACGACGAGGACGTCACGACGGCGCGGGACCGGATCACCACCGTGCTCGCCGGCATCGAGGGACGCGAGCACTGATGGGCGGCGACTTCGTCGGCGACGACGTCGCCGTGGCCGAGGCCGCCCTCACCGCGTTCTGCGTGGCACCGGGGTCGACGCTGCGGCTGCTGAACCTCTCGGAGAACGCCACCTACGCCGTCGAGGACGCCGAGACCGGGGTGAAGTCCATCCTGCGGGTGCACCGCAAGGACTACCACCGGGCCCACGAGATCGAATCCGAGCTGCAGTGGCTCGACGCGCTGCGCCGCGACGGCGACGTCACGGTGCCGACCGTGCTGCCGGCCAGGGACGGCAGCCGCGTGGTCACGGTCGACGACGGCGGGACGGAGCGCCACGTCGTGCACTTCGACATGGTCGCCGGGGCCGAACCCGACGAGACCACGCTGACCCGTACCGATTTCGAGACGCTCGGGCGCATCACCGCCGCGCTGCACGACCACTCGCGTTCCTGGTCGCGGCCTGCCGGCTTCGATCGGTTCGCCTGGGACTGGGAGCACAGCCTGGGTGCGGCAGGCCGGTGGGGCCGCTGGCGGGACGCCGTCGGCGTCGGCCGGGGCGAGGCCGCGATCCTGGAGCGGGCCCAGGACCTGCTGCACCGGCGGCTGACCGACTACGGTTCGGGGCCGGATCGATTCGGCCTGGTGCACGCCGACCTGCGGTTGGCCAACCTGCTGGTCGACGGGGAGACCATCACCGTCATCGACTTCGACGACTGCGGATTCGGCTGGTACTTCTACGATTTCGGCACGGCCGTGTCATTCTTCGAGGACGATCCCGCCGTGCCGGAATGGCAGGACGCGTGGGTCACCGGCTACCGGTCGCGCCGGGACCTGCCCGCAGCCGACGAGGCCATGCTGCCGTCGTTCGTGCTGCTGCGTCGGCTGCTGCTGCTCGCCTGGATGGGAACGCACAGCCATTCGCGCGAATCCCAGGCCATGTCCATCACCTACGCCGAGGGCAGCTGCGCCCTCGCCGAGCGCTACCTCACCTCCGACGGCCAACGGTTGGCCTGAACCTCTCGAAAGGCGCCACCGCTATGTTCACTTCACTGCAGGGCCGCACCGCCGTCGTCACGGGCGGCAGCAAGGGCATCGGCCGCGGCATCGCCGAGACGTTCGCCCGCGCCGGCGTCAACGTGGTCATCACCGGCCGCAGCCGGGTCGACGTCGAGGCCACCGTCGACGCGCTGGCCGGGACCGCGGGCACCGTCAGCGGCATGTCCGCCGACGTGACCAGCCCCGAGGACTGCCGCCGTGTCGTCGACACCGCCGTCGAACGGCACGGCGGCCTGGACATCGTGTGCGCCAACGCGGGAATCTTCCCGTCGGCCAAGCTCGAAGACCTCACGCCGGCCGATCTGGAGGAGGTGCTGAGCATCAACTTCAAGGGCACGGTCTTCATCGTCCAGGCCGCGATGGCGGCGTTGGCGGCCAGCGGCCACGGCCGCGTCATCATCACGTCGTCGATCACCGGTCCCGTCACCGGCTACCCCGGATGGTCGCACTACGGTGCCAGCAAGGCGGCACAACTCGGATTCATGCGCACCACGGCAATGGAGCTGGCGCCGAAGAAGATCACGGTGAACGCGGTGCTGCCCGGCAACATCGTCACCGAGGGGCTCGCCGGAATGGGCCAGGACTACATGGACCAAATGGCCGCCGCGGTGCCCGCGGGACGGCTCGGCAGCGTCGCCGACATCGGCAACGCCGCGCTGTTCTTCGCCACCGACGAAGCCGCTTACGTCACTGGCCAAGCACTGATCGTCGACGGTGGACAAATTCTGCCCGAGTCGCAGGAGGCACTCGCCGACATGGCCTAGAATGGTCGGACCAATTGTGTGTCGAGACGGGAGGTCCGGTGCCCACGCCTACCGAGGAACTTCGGCGCCGGATCGTTGCCGACATCAACGCGGGCACCCCCGGTAGCAAACTGGGCAGCGAACGCGAACTCGCCGAGCGGTACCGCACCAGCCGGTCCAGCCTGCGCCAGGTGCTCGCCGCCCTCGAGGAGGCCGGGCTCGTCGAACGCGCGATCGGCCGGGCCGGGGGCATCTTCATCAGCCACGTACAGGTGCAGCGCAGCCTCACCGACGTCGTCGGCGTCCCGGCCTTCCTGGCCAACCAGGGGTACGTGGCGGGCACGCGCGTGCTCTCCACGAAGATCACCGCCGCCGACCGGATGACCCAGCAGGCCCTGCGGCTGGGCCCGGATGACTTCGTCGTGGAGATCCAGCGGGTGCGCCTCGCCGACGGTTCGCCAATCTCGTTGGAAGCGGCGCAGTTTCCCGCCGATGCCTTTCCCGGCCTGCTCGAGCAGCAGCTGGGCGGCTCCATCTACGAGATCCTCGAGTCGCGCTACGGCCTGGTGACGGCGAGGGCCGACGAGCGCATCGAAGCGGTCAACGCCACGCCCGAAGAGGCCAAACTTCTTGGCATCAAACCGAAGTCGGCGCTTTTGCTGATCACCCGCATCACCTACGACCAGCACGACGTGCCATGCGAGTTCTCACGCGACCTGTTCCGGGGCGACCGGACCCGTCTCGCGGTCACCGTCGAGGGCCGCGGCATCGGGGCGCAGTCGTCGGTCGACACCGCGACGGTGACGCTGCAGAGCCAAGAGGCACCCTTGACCTCGACCGTGATCTAGGTTGCACCCTCAGGCCGTCTTGCGCTCGCGGCCCGCCAGCAGCGTCAACACGTCGCGACCCAGCTGCCGCAGATCCTCCGGGGCCACCCCGGCCGACGGGACCAACGTCACGCCGTCGGCGACACCCGCGAGGTGGATGTCGGCGATCAGCCCCGTCAGACCCGACACCGTGCCGGCATACCGCACGGTGTCGTCGGCCTCGGCCGCCGCGACGGTGCGATAGTCCCCGGGCACCGCCACCGCGATGTCGAGGATCACCGCCACGTCGCGCCCGTCGGCGTGGATCCGAGCCGCGCTGCGCTGGGCGCGCTGCAGGTCGGGCGCCGAGAGCCGGACCACCGGGGAGCCGCCCGGCGTCAGCTCGCTGGGTTCGTCGTCTGACCGATCTGCCACGAATAGCCGCACCCCCGCGAGGTTAGCGGCGCGCTGAGTGCTCAGGCAGGGTTGCGATCAGCGAGAATCCAGGGGTATCGCGCGCGGTGCGCACCGGTGCGGATCAGTAGGTTGGTACGGCGTTGGCAGCGGATGTGAGGAGCGGACCGATCACCACCGAGCAGGGACACCAGGAGCACCGCGGGGACCAGCTGTGTCCGGACGTCCCCGCGCAGTACCTGCTGTCGGAGTCCGCGCCGCCGCCCCGCACGCTCGTCGACGTCCTGTACGCGACGGCGCAGCGCTACCCCGACGCCCCCGCCATCGACGACGGCGACGTCCAGCTCACCTACGCCGAGCTGATCGCCGACGTCGAGGAGAGCGTGGAGTGGCTGGCCGCGCGCGGCATCGGCCGCGGCGACCGCATCGGCATCCGGATGCCGTCGGGCAGCTACGCCCTCTACACCGCGATCCTGTCGACTCTGGCCGCAGGCGCCGCCTACGTCCCCGTCGACGCCGACGATCCCGACGAACGCGCCGACCTCGTATTCGGCGAGGCCGGCGTCGTCGGCGTCATCACCGAACGGGGCCTGATCCGCGGGCACGGCTCGTCCCGGGGCTGGCGCGCCGACCACCCGACGCCGCGCGACGACGCCTGGATCATCTTCACCTCGGGCTCCACCGGCACCCCCAAGGGCGTCGCCGTGACCCACCGCAACGCCGCCGCGTTCGTCGACGCGGAGGCCCGGGTGTTCCTGCGCGACAACCCGCTGGGTCCCGGCGACCGCGTCCTGGCCGGGCTGTCGGTGGCCTTCGACGCGTCGTGCGAGGAGATGTGGCTGGCCTGGCGCCACGGCGCCTGCCTGGTGCCCGCCCCGCGCTCCCTGGTGCGCAGCGGCATGGACCTGGGCCCCTGGCTGGTGTCACGCGACATCACGGTGGTCTCCACGGTGCCGACGCTGGCCGCCCTGTGGCCCGCCGAGGCGCTCGAGGCCGTCCGCCTGCTCATCTTCGGCGGCGAGGCGTGCCCACCCGAACTCGGCGAGCGGCTGGCCGTCGACGGCCGCGAGGTGTGGAACACCTACGGTCCCACCGAGGCCACCGTCGTCGCGTGCCTGGCCCCGCTGCGCGGCAACGCCCCCGTCAGCATCGGGCTGCCCCTGCCCGGATGGGACCTCGCCGTCGTCGACAAGGACGGCAGACCGGTCCGCCTCGGCGAGGTGGGCGAGCTGGTGATCGGCGGCGTCGGCCTGGCCCGCTACCTCGACCCCGAGAAGGACGCCGAGAAGTACGCCCCCATGCCGACGCTCGGCTGGGCCCGCGCCTACCGCAGCGGCGACCTGGTGCGCCTCGAGTCCGACGGGCTGTACTTCCAGGGCCGCGCCGACGACCAGGTGAAGGTCGGCGGCAGGCGCATCGAACTGGGCGAGGTCGACGCGGCGCTGGTGCACCTGCCCGGCGTCAGCGGCGGCGCGGCCGCCGTGCGACGCACCGCCAGCGGCACGCCGCTGCTGGTCGGCTACGTCGCCAGCGCCGACCCGGCCTTCGACCTCGGCGCCGCCAGGGCCGCGCTGGCCGAATCGCTGCCCGCCGCGCTGGTGCCGCGCCTCGTCCTCGTCGACGAACTGCCCACGCGGACCTCTGGCAAGGTCGACCGCAACGCGCTGCCCTGGCCCGTCGAGGACGTCGGCGCCGAAGACCCCGACCTCGGCGGCACCATGGGCTGGCTCGCGGGGCTGTGGCGCGACGTCCTGGCCGCCCCCATCGACGGCCCGGGAGCCGACTTCTTCGCCCTCGGCGGCGGGTCGCTGTCGGCGGCGCAGCTCGTCGCCGCCCTGCGCACCAAGTACCCCCAGGTGACCGTCGCCGACCTCTACGACCACCCGCGGCTCGGGTCGCTGGCCGGCTACCTCGACGAACTCGACCCGCCCCCGCAGATCGAGGAACGCACCGTCACGCCGGTAGCGCCGCTCACCCAGTTCGCCCAGGTGCTGGCCTCGGTGCCGCTGGCGACGCTCACCGGCATGCAGTGGATCGTGTGGCTCGCGGCACTCAACAACGTCACCGCCCACTACGGGCTGGTGCCCTGGGCCACCCCCATCAGCTGGTGGTGGGTGCTCGTCGGGTTCCTGCTGTTCGTCACGCCGCTGGGCCGCATGGGCATCGCGGTGGCCGCCGCCCGCATGCTCGTCGGCACCCTCGAACCCGGCACGTACCCGCGCGGCGGGTCCGTGCACATGCGCGTGTGGCTCGCCGAGCGCCTCGGGGAGGCCAGCGGCGCCGAGAACCAGGCGGGCGCACCATGGTTGGTGTACTACGCCCGCGCACTCGGCAACAAGGTCGGCAAGGGCGTCGACCTGCACTCCTCCCCGCCGGTCACCGGCATGCTGACCCTGGGTCACCGCTGCTCCATCGAACCCGAGGTCGACCTCACCGGCCACTGGATCGACGGCGACCTGTTCCACGTGGGACCCATCGAGGTGGGCAACGACGCCACCATCGGATCGCGCACCACGCTGCTGCCGGGTGCCGTCGTCGGCAAGAACGCCGACGTGGCAGCGGGATCCGGCGTCGTCGGCAAGGTCAAGGCCGGGCAGTACTGGAAGGGCTCACCGGCCATGAAGTCCGGCAAGGCCCGCCACCCGTGGCCCGACGAACGCCCGCCGCGCGCCCCGTTCTGGGTCGCGATGTACGGCATCACGTCCCTGCTCCTCGGCGGAATCCCGCTGCTGGCGTTGGGAAGTGGGCTGGCCGTACTGGTGTGGGGCGTGCACGGCACCCAGAGCCTCGCCGACGCCGCACTGCCCGCGCTGCTGTGGACACCCGTCGCCACCCTCGTCGCCGTCGTCGTCTACGCCGCGATCACGGTCGCCGGCGTCCGCCTGCTGGCCATCGGGCTCGACGAGGGCTACCACCCCGTGCGCAGCCGTGTCGGCTGGCAGCTGTGGGCCACCGAACGGCTCATGGACGCCGCCCGCGACTACCTGTTCCCCGTCTACGCCAGCCTGCTGACGCCGTGGTGGCTGCGGCTGCTCGGCGCCACGGTGGGCAAGGACACCGAGATCTCCACGGCACTGCTGACACCCAAGTTCACCGAGGTCCGCGACGGCGCCTTCCTCGCCGATGACACCATGGTGGCGTCCTACGAACTGGGCGGCGGCTGGATCCACGTCGCCAAGGCGGTCATCGGAAAGCGGGCGTTCCTCGGCAATTCGGGCATCACCCAGCCTGGCCGCCGCGTCCCCGACGACGGGCTGGTGGCCGTGCTGTCGGCCACGCCGCACAAGGCCAAGGCCGGCTCGTCGTGGCTGGGCAGCCCGCCCGTGCGGTTGCGCCGCCAGCCCACCGCCGCCGACGCGCTGCGCACGTTCCACCCGTCCACCAAGCTCAAGGTGTTGCGCGGGCTGGTCGAGACGTGCCGGGTCGTCCCCCTGATCGTCAGTTTCGCGATCGGCGTCGCCGTGCTCGGCTCGCTGCAATACCTCGCGGCGGCGCACGGCTACGGCTGGGCGGCGCTCCTGGGCGGGCTGGTGCTGCTGGTCGCCGGCGCCGTCGCAGGCACCGTCGCCGTGGTGGCGAAGTGGTTGGTGATCGGGCGGATACGCGCCATCGAACACCCCCTGTGGTCGTCGTTCGTGTGGCGCAACGAGGTCTCGGACACGTTCGTCGAAACCGTCGCCGCCCCGTGGTTCGCGCGCGCCGCCAGCGGCACGCCCGTGATGAACCTGTGGCTGCGCGGCCTCGGCGCGTCCATCGGGCGCGGCGTGTGGTGCGAGACGTACTGGCTGCCCGAGGCGGACCTGGTGTCACTCGGCGCCGGCGCCACCGTCAACCGCGGCTGCGTCGTGCAGACCCACCTGTTCCACGACCGCATCATGCGCATGGACACCGTGGTGCTCGACGACGGCGCCACGCTGGGCCCGCACTGCGTCGCGCTGCCGGCCGCACGCCTCGGCGAGAGCGCCATCGTCGGCCCCGCGTCACTCGTCATGCGCGGCGACGAGGTACCCGCCCACACCCGCTGGCAGGGCAACCCCATCTCGCCGTGGAACCCGGTGCGCAAGAAGCGCGACCGCGCCGCCAAGCCGAAGAAGTCCGCCGCGTGAAGGCGGTCTCGAAGAAGGCGGCCAAGCGCACCCCACCCGTGATCGACCCCTACCTGCCCGGCAACGGCAACTTCGGCTATCGGGTGTCGCGATACGAACTCGACGTCGAATACAAGGTCAGCGCCAACCGGCTCACGGGATCGGCACGCATCACCGCCGTCACGCTCGCCTCGCTGCGCACGTTCACCCTCGACCTCGCGCACACCCTGTCGGTGGCCAAGGTGACCGTCAACGGCAAACGGCCCCGCTCCTACCGCACGACCGGCGACAAGCTGCACGTGGAACTGGCCGCCGCGCTGCCCGCCGGCGCCGCGCTCACCGTCGACGTGCGCTACTCCGGAAACCCCCGGCCCATCCGATCCGTGTGGGGCGACGTCGGATTCGAGGAACTCACCAACGGCGCCCTGGTGGCGGGCCAACCCAACGGCGCGGCGTCCTGGTTCCCCTGCGACGACCACCCCAGCAGCAAGGCCAGCTACCGCATCGTCGTCAGCACCGACAACCCCTACCGCGTGGTCGCCAACGGCGAGCTGCTGGGCACCCGCACCAGGGCCGCCATGACCACGTGGACGTTCGAGCAGGCCGAACCCACGTCGACGTACCTGATCACGCTGCAGATCGGCATGTACGACGCGGTCCGGCTGGCCAAGACGCCCGTGCCCATGAACGCCGCACTGCCCGGCAGGCTGACGCGCGTCTTCGAGCACGACTTCGGCAGGCAGCCGCAGATGATGAAGCTGTTCGTCAAGCTGTTCGGGCCCTACCCGTTGGCGAGCGGCTACACCGTCGTCGTCACCGACGACGACCTCGAGATTCCCCTGGAGGCCCAGGGCATCTCGATCTTCGGCGCCAACCATTGCGACGGCAAACGCGGCGCCGAACGGCTCATCGCCCACGAACTCGCCCACCAGTGGTTCGGCAACTCCGTCACCGCGCGGCGCTGGCGCGACATCTGGCTGCACGAGGGATTCGCCTGCTACGCCGAATGGTTGTGGTCGGAACACTCCGGCGGCCAGACCGCCGACGAATGCGCCAGGCACTACCACGGCAAGTTGGCCGCCGCGCCGCAGAACCTGCTGCTGTCCGACCCCGGACCGCGCGACATGTTCGACGACCGCGTGTACAAGCGCGGCGCGGTGACGCTGCACGCGCTGCGCCGCGCCATCGGCGACGAGAGCTTCTTCCGCCTGCTGCGCGACTGGACGGCGCGGCACCGCCACGCCACGGCCGTCACCGACGACTTCACCGGGCTGGCCGCCAACTACGCCGACACCTCCCTGCGTCCGCTGTGGCAGGCGTGGCTGTACTCCACGGCCCTGCCCCCCTTCCCCGCCTCGTGACCGACGGCGCCGCGCCGGTCCCGGCCCAGGGCCCCGTCACCCGCGGCAGCGTCGTGCGGGTGGGAGCGGCCACGGTCGTCAGCGCGGTGTGCGGCTACGCGGTGCTCTACCTCGCCGCCCGCAACCTCGAACCCGCAGGCTTCTCGGTGTTCGCCGTGTTCTGGGGCGCCTTCGGGCTGCTGGCCGGCGCCGCCAACGGGCTACTGCAGGAGTCGACGCGTGAGGTGCGTCAGGCCCACGAGGCGCCGCCGGGCGGCCCGCGGACCCGGCCGCTGCGGGTGGCGCTGCTGGTGGGCATCGGGTCGGCGCTGCTGGTGGGCGTCACGGCGCCGCTGTGGTCGGCCCACGTGTTCAGCCAGGCGCGGCTGCTCAGCGTGGCGCTGCTCGCGGCGGGCATCGCCGGGTTCTGCATGCACGCCACCCTGCTGGGCGTGCTGGCCGGGGTGAACCGGTGGAGCGAGTACGGCACGCTGATCGTCGGCGACGCCTTCGGGCGCGTCGCCGTCGCCATCGCGACGTTCCTGCTGGGCTGGGGCCTGGTCGGCTACCTGTGGGCCACGGTGGCCGGGTCGGTGGCGTGGCTGGTGCTGCTGCTGGCCTCCCCCGCCGCGCGCGCCGCCGCGCGCGAACTGACCCCCGGGACCGTCGGCACGTTCCTGCGGGGCGCGTCGCACTCGATCGCCGCCGCCGGCGCCAGCGCCATCCTGGTCATGGGCTTCCCCGTGCTGCTCAAGGCCACCTCGGCCGACCTCGGCGCGGCGGGCGGGGTCGTGATCCTGGCGGTAACGCTGACCCGCGCGCCCCTGCTGGTGCCGCTGACGGCCATGCAGGGCAACCTCATCGCGCACTTCGTGGACCAGCGCGCCGCCCGGCTGCGCGCGCTGCTGATGCCGACGGCGGTGGTGCTGGGGCTGGGGGCGGTGGCCGTCGCGGTCGCCGGGCTGGCGGGCCCCTGGCTGCTGGAGGTCGCGTTCGGGCCGCAGTACCGGGCCCCCGGCCCACTGCTGGCGTGGTTCACCACCGCGGCGATCGCGATCGCGCTGCTGACGCTCACCGGTGCGGCCGCGGTGGCCGCCGCCCTGCACCGGGCGTACGCGGCGGGCTGGATCGGCGCGACGCTGGCCTCGGCGCTGCTGCTGTTGCTGCCGCTGGACCTGGAGACGCGCACCGTGGTCGCGCTGACCAGCGGCCCCGTCGTCGGCATCGTCGTGCACCTGGTGGCGTTGAGCCGGGCGCGCGGGTAGGCGACCGCGGCGCCGGCCACCGCCGGCCGTCGCGCCGCACGTCGCGACGTCTGGTGCCGCGCGCGGACCGGGTTACGCCAGCTCGACGGTGTAGTTTGTGCGCATCGACATCCCAGACACCCCCTACCGCGACGTGTGGATCGTGATCCCCGCGTTCAACGAGGCCACGGTCATCGCCGACGTCGTCACCGACGTCCGGGCGATGTTCCCCAACGTGGTGTGCGTCGACGACGGCAGCGCCGACGACACCGGCGAGCGCGCGCTGCGCGCAGGCGCGCACCTGGTGCGCCACCCCGTGAACCTCGGCCAGGGCGCCGCCATCCAGACCGGGGTCGAGTACGCCCGCAGCCGGCCGGGCGCCGCGGTGTTCGCGACGTTCGACGCCGACGGCCAGCACCGCGTCAAGGACGTCGTGCGCATGATCGACCGCCTGACCACCGAGGACCTCGACATCGTCGTCGGCACGCGGTTCGGCGGCGAGGTTCCGGTACGGATGCCCGCGCTGCGCCGCGTGCTGTTCCCCCTCATCGCCAAGCTCACGCCCGCCAGCCGCAAGCTGGGCCTCACCGACGCGCACAACGGGCTGCGCGTGTTCAACCGCACCGTCGCCGACGGCCTGAACCTGACGATGAACGGCATGAGCCACGCCAGCGAGTTCATCTCGCTGATCGTCGAAAACCATTGGCGGGTGGCCGAAGAACCCGTCGAGATCCTCTACACCGACTACTCGATGTCGAAGGGGCAGTCGCTCGTCAACGGCGTCAACATCGTCTTCGACGGGCTGATGCGCGGAAGGATGCGCCGATGAACTGGATCCAGGTGCTGCTCATCGTGGCCATCCTGACGCTGCTGGTGTACCTGCTGCGATCGCGGCGCAGCGCGCAGGCCCGCGCGTGGGTGAAGCTCGGCTACGTGACGTTCGTGATCGCCGCGGTGTACGCCATCGTCCGCCCCGACGACACCACGGTGGTGGCCAACTGGCTGGGCGTCGCACGCGGCTCGGACCTGCTGGGGTACGCCCTGATCATCGTGTTCCTGTTCACCACCCTGAGCACCTACCTGCGCTTCAAGGACCTCGAGCTGAAGTACGCCCAGCTGGCCCGCGCGGTCGCGCTCGAGGGGGCGCGCGCACCGAGCACGCCCGAATAGCCGCGCCCGAAAAGCCTGACCCGAAAAGCGCTGTCTCACTTGCGCTTCTCGGCGTAGAGCGCGTCGTCGGCCGCGGCCATGAGCGCGGCGACGTCAGCACCCGCCACGGGCGCTGACGCCAGGCCGACGCTGACGTCGGGCGTGCGGTCCCGCACGGCCTGCGCGAACCGCTGCGCAGCGTGCACGTCGGCGGCAACGATGCACACCGCGAATTCGTCGCCCCCCAGCCGCGCGAGCACCGCACCGCGCGGGGCCAGCGCGCTCCACGTCCTGCTGCGGGCCACCAGGTGCTCGTCACCGGCGGCGTGCCCGCGAGTGTCGTTGATTCGCTTGAACCCGTCGAGGTCCAGCGCTGCCACCGAGACGACGGTGCCGCGCGAGCGGGCCAGTAGTTCCGCGGTGGCGATCTCCCACCCCGCGCGGTTGAGCAGCCCGGTCAGCGGGTCGGTGCACGCGGCGGTCACCAAGCCGCGGCTGACCACGCCGAACGACTCGGCGACCCCGACGATGGCGACGGGGATGATCAGGTAGGTGGTGACGGCCTTCGGTGCCGGCGCCACCGCGAGCGCGACTTGGCATGCGGCGGTGAGGATCACGACGAGCGTCCACGCCACCCGCGGCGGATGGAACGCCCGCAGGTAGATCGCCAGGAACATCGCCGCGATGAGACAGGAGAACACCGCGGTGGTCAGCACGTGAAAGGCCATCACGACGGGGGTGGCGACGATCGCGGCGACGGCCGCGGGAAACGGCCGCTGCGGGCGCACCGCGAGATACGCCAACGCGGCGACGCCGAGGACGACGGCGACGATGCCTCCGACCGGGTTCGACAGCGTCACGTGGTCACGCACCGGGAACAGCGTGAGCGCCACGCCTGCCGCGTACAGGAACGTGGTGGCGCTCAGATGGATCCGCAGCATGCGCACCTGCTGGGCGCCCATCGAGCGACCAGCGACCAGCCCGAGGGGAAACACGCTGTCCCGTGCCCCGGCGGTCAGTCCTCGCGGAAGAAGTCGACCGTACGGGCGATGCCGTCGGCCAACGCGACCTTCGGCGTCCACCCGAGCACGCGTTGCGCCCGCTCGTAGGACAGCTGCGAGCGCTTCAGGTCGCCGAGACGCGGCGGGTGCAGCTCGGGCTGGTCCGGCGTGCCCGCGGCCGCGGCGATGGCGGTGTGCAGCTGGCGCGTGGACGTTTCCACGCCGGTGCCGACGTTGAAGCGCTGCCCGCCGCCGGCGTCGCCGGCGGCCCGGACGAACGCGTCCACCACGTCGTCGACGAACACGTAGTCGCGGGTGTCGTTGCCGTCGCCGAAGATCTTCGTGGGCCGCCCCGCCAGCAGCGCCTGCGAGAAGATCGCGACCACGCCCGCCTCGCCGTGCGGATCCTGCCGCGGGCCGTAGACGTTGGCCGGAGCGATGTGACTGCAGTCCACGCCGTACAGGTTGCGGAACATGTTGAGGTACACCTCGCCGCAGACCTTGCTCGCCGCATACGGCGACGACGGGTCGACGGGCATGTCCTCGGTGGTGGGATACCCGGGCGGGTTCTTGCCGTAGATCGACCCGCCGGAACTGGTGTGCACCACCTTGCGGACGCCGGCGCGGCGGGCGGCCTCGGCCAGCCGCACGGTGCCCACCACGTTGACGTCGGCGTCGCGTTCGGCGTCGTCGACCGACAGTTTCACCGAGATCTGGGCCGCCAGGTGGAACACCACCTCGGGCTGGACGTCGGCGAGCAGGCCGATCAGGTCGGCGTCGACGATGTCGGCCTTGGCGAACTCGAACGCGTCACTGCGCTCGGCGGCGGCGACGTTGGTGCTGCGACCCGAACTCAGGTCGTCGACCCCCACCACGCTGTGCCCGTCGGCCAGCAGGCGATCTACCAGCGTCGATCCGATGAAACCCGCGGCTCCCGTGACCAGTGTTCGCATGGGGTCACCATACCGAGGGCGGTCGGGGGTGCGGCCGCGCAACGTACAGTCGTGCACCGTGACGTGGCGAACCGGCGTGGGGCGACGGGGCCTCCTTCGGGTTCCGCCGGCGTGGGTTCCGCTGGCGTGGGTTCCGCTGGCGGCGGTCGCGCTGATCGTCGCGCAGCTGGCGGTGCGCGCGGTCCTGGCGGCCCACGGTTACTTCTACTGGGACGACCTGATCCTCACCGGCCGCGCGGGCACGCAACCGCTGCTGTCGCCGGGCTATCTGTTCGACGACCACGACGGCCACGTCATGCCGGGGGCGTTCCTGGTGGCGGGCGTCATCACGCATCTGGCACCGCTGAACTGGGTGGGACCCGCGGTGAGCCTGGTGGTGCTGCAACTGATCGCGTCGGTGGCGCTGCTGCGGGCACTGCACGTCATCCTGGGGTGGCGCCCAGTGCTGTTGGCGCCGTTGACCTTTGCCCTGTTCACCCCGCTGGGCCTGCCGGCGTTCGCGTGGTGGGCGGCGGCGTTGAACGCGCTGCCGATGATCGCCGCGCTGGCCTGGACGACGGCCGACGCGATCCTGCTGGTGCGCACCGGCAGTCGGCGGTACGCGGTGTCCGGCGCCCTGGCGTTCCTGGTGGCGCTGACGTTCTTCGAGAAGTCCGCCGTGATCCCGTTCGTCGCGTTCGCGGTGACGGCGCTGCTGGGCCACGTCACCGGCGAGTTCGGCTGGCGTGACGTGTGGCGGCGCGGGCGGTCGCTGTGGCTGGCGGCGGCGGCGGTGCTGGCCGCGTGGGTGGTCGTGTACCTGCTGGTGGTCGATCAGCAGCGCTGGACCTTGGACCTCGGCATGACGTGGGACCTGCTGGTGCGGTCGGTCACCCACGGCATCGTGCCCGGCCTGGTCGGCGGGCCGTGGGACTGGCAGCGGTGGGCGCCCGCCTCGCCGTGGGCGACACCGGGGGTGGCGGTGCGCACCCTGGGTTGGGTGGCGCTGGCCGCGGTGCTCGCGGTGTCGCTGACGCGCAAGCAGCGCATCGTGCCGGTGTGGGCGTGCGCCGTCGGCTACGTCGTCGCGTGCCAGGTGCCGATCTACCTGATGCGGTCGTCGCAGTTCACCGCGCTGGAACTGGCGCAGGCGCTGCGCTACCTGCCGGACCTGGTGGTGGTGCTCGCGCTGCTGCTGGCCGTGGGACTGTGCGCCCCCAACCGGGAGTCGCCGGCGCTGGACCGGTCGGTTTCCCGCGCGGCGGCACTGACCGCGCTCGCCGCGCTGTTCGTCGCCTCGAGCCTGTACTCGACCGTCACGTTCGACCGGATCTGGCAGGACAACCCCACGAAGTCCTACCTGCGGACGGGGGCGGCGTCCCTGGCCACGGCCGCGCGCGAGTCGGCCGCACCGATGCTGGACCAGGAGGTCGACCCGCTGATCCTGCAGCGCATCCAGTGGCCGGAGAACCTGGCCAGCCACGTCTTCGCGCTGACACCCCAGCGGCCCGAGTTCGCCTCGAGCACCACCGATCTGCGCATGCTGGACATGTCGGGGCGGCTGCTGCCCGCACAGGTCACGTGGGTGCGGTCGATGAAGCAGGGGCCGCTGCCGAACTGCGGGTACCTGGTGCAGCCGGACGCGCCGGCCACCATCCCGCTGGACGGTCCGCTGCTGCCGTCGGACTGGACCGCCGAGGTGAACTACCTGGCCAACAGCGACGGGTCCATGACGCTGTCGCTGTCGGAGGGGGTCGACGTGAAGGTGCCGGTGCGCCCCGGCCTGAACCGGGTGTTCGTGCGGCTGCCGGGGGCGGGCGACGCCATCGACGTGCGGGCCAACACCTCGGCGCTGTCGGTGTGCGTGGCGTCGGGACCGGTGGGATACCTGGCGCCGAAGTGACCGCGTCTGGAGGTTGCGTGGAGCCGCCTGGGGGAATCGAACCCCCGACCTATTCATTACGAGTGAATCGCTCTACCGACTGAGCTAAGGCGGCGTGCCTACCGGAGCACTCGTGGACGAGCACCGCTGTGGGCGCAGCAGAGTCTACGGCAGCCGCGGCCACCGACCAATTCGGCCCGTCAGCCGCGCAGGGACTGCCCGATGGTCGCCACCATCGCGTCGACCGCGAACTTCGGCTTGACGTTGGTGGCCAGCGCCTCCCGGCACTGCAGCACCGCCTCGATGCAGCGCAGCAGCCGGTCCGGAGGCACGTGCGCGGCCATCGCGGCCACCTTCTCCGCCATGTCGGGGTGGTTCGGCTGCACCGGCCCGGCGCCGGCCGAGACCACCAGCGCATCGCGGAAGTAGGTCGCCAGGTCGATCAGCGCGCGGTCCAGGGCGTCGCGCGACGCGCGGGTCTGCCGGGACTTCTGCCGCCGCTCCAGCGCGTTGAGCGCGCCGACCGTCCCCCGCATCGCGCCCGCGGCGCCCTTGCCGGTGCCGCCCGCTCCCAGCGCCGTGCGCAGTTCCTCGGTCTCTTCTTCGTTGCGGTCGGCGGTCAGGGCCTTGGCCTCGGCCTCGGCGGTGGCGACGAGCTCCTCGGCGGCCGCGTACGCCCGCGACGGGGTGGCGGCGTCGCGGGCCAGGCCCAACGCGCGTTGCCGCCGGGTACGCGCCTCTTCGTCGGTGGCCAGCCGTCGGGCGCGCCCGACGTGCCCGCCGCTGACCGACGCCGCCCAGCGCGCGTCGGCCTCCGACAGCCCGTCGGTCTCGACGAGCACCTGGGCGATGGCCTCCTGCTTGGGCGTCACCAACGCCACGTGCCGGCAACGGGACTTCAGCGTGATCGCGATGTCCTCGGGGTCCACCGACGGCGCGCACAGCAGGAACACCGTCGACGGCGGCGGTTCCTCCACCACCTTGAGCAATGCGTTGCCCGCGCCCTCGGTGAGGCGGTCGGCATCCTCGATCACGACGATCTGCCAGCGCCCCGTCCCGGGCCGCCGGGAGGCCACCTGCACGATGGATCGCATCTCGTCGACGCCGATGGACAGTCCCTCCGGAACCACCCGGCGGACGTCGGCGTGCGTGCCGGCCATGGTGGTGGTGCAGGCGCGGCACTCGCCACAGCCCGGGACGCCGTCCGACGTGCACTGCAGCGCCGCGGCGAAGCACAGCGCGGCGATCGAGCGGCCCGAGCCGGGCGGCCCCGTGACCAGCCACGCATGCGTCATGGTGCCGGTGGACGTCGGTACGTCCGACCTGTGAGCCGAATCACCACGGGCCGCGATGGCCGCGTCCACCAGTTCCCGCTCCACCGCATCCTGGCCTACCAGGCGCGAAAACACCCCGCTCATCGCGTTCAACCCTAGTGCCGACACCGACATCTTCCTCACCGACAGCGACGTTGCGGGTCAGCTTCGACCGTTACGGTTGACGCGTGACCACGCTGGCCCAGCCGATCGGACGAATCACGGGATTCGTCCGCTGGGTCGCGCGCACGCCGTGGCCGGTGTTCACGCTGGGCATGCTGCAGGCCGACATCATCGGCGCGCTGTTCGTCCTGGGCTTCCTGCGGTTCGGGCTGCCGCCCGAGGACCGCGTGCAGTTGCAGGACCTGCCGCTGGTCAATCTGGCGATCTTCCTGGGCTACCTGTTCGTCTCGTTCACCGTGGGCGCCTATCTGACGCTGCGTCTGCTGCTGCCAGTCATTCGCTGGCAGCGCCGCGACACCCTGCTGGGCGACGGCGACGCCGGCGTCACCGAACTCGCGCGCGCCCGGGCGCTGCGCATGCCGTGGTACCGCTCGCTCATCTCGGTGTCGAACTGGTGCCTGGGGTCCATCGTGTTCATCGTGGCGAGCTGGCCGGTGGCCAGTCGCTCGGCGCCCGTGGTCGCGGTGGCGTCGGCGTTGGGCGCCACGGCGACCGCCATCATCGGCTACCTGCAGTCCGAGCGGGTGCTGCGGCCCGTCGCGGTGGCGGCGTTGCGCGGCGGCGTGCCGACGAACTACCGGGCGGCGGGCGTCATCCAGCGGCAGATGCTGACGTGGGTGCTGTCGACGGGCGTGCCGATCCTGTCGATCGTGCTGGCGCTGGTGGCCAGCCGCTACGAGATCCTCACCGCGCCCGCCGACCGGCTGAACACGCCGTTGCTGTTGCTGGCCATCGCGGCGCTGGTGATCGGTCTGGCGGGGACGCTGCTGGTGGCCATGTCGATCGCGGACCCGCTGCGGCAACTGCGGTGGGCGCTGAGCGAGGTGCAGCGCGGCAACTACAACGCGCACATGCAGATCTACGACGCCAGCGAGCTGGGCCTGCTGCAGGCCGGGTTCAACGACATGGTGCGAGATCTGGCCGAGCGGCAGCGGCTGCGGGACCTGTTCGGCCGGTACGTGGGCGAGGACGTGGCCCGGCGGGCGTTGGAGCGCGGCACCGAGCTGGGCGGCCAGGAGCGCGACGTGGCGGTGCTGTTCGTGGACCTGGTGGGGTCGACGCAGCTGGCGGCGACGCGGCCGGCGGCCGAGGTGGTGAGCCTGCTCAACGACTTCTTCCGCGTAGTGGTGGACACGGTGAACCGGCACGGCGGGTTCGTCAACAAGTTCCAGGGCGATGCGGCGCTGGCGATCTTCGGGGCGCCCATCGAACATCCGGATGCGTGCGGCGCCGCCCTGGCCGCCTCCCGCGAACTGCACGACGACCTGATCGTGGTGCTGGAGCAGACGGAGTTCGGCATCGGCGTCTCGGCGGGCCGGGCCATCGCGGGCCACATCGGCGCGCAGGCCCGGTTCGAGTACACGGTGATCGGCGACCCGGTGAACGAGGCCGCGCGGCTGACGGAGCTGGCGAAGCTGGAGGAAGGCCACGTGCTGGCGTCGGCGATCGCGGTCAGCGGGGCGCTGGACGCCGAGGCGCTGTGCTGGGACGTCGGCGAGATCGTGGAACTGCGCGGCCGCATCGCCCCGACGCAACTCGCGCGCCCGATGACGCTGGTGAAGCCGCCGCGTCGGGATGGGCGCGTGGTTTCCGGGAGTGACGTGCCGGTGTCGGACGCCGAGGTGCAGTAGGGGGCCTCTCCGGATGTGGAGGCCGCTCGAGTGTGCGTCTCGTGACGCTTCCCCGGCGTGTCGCGTCGTCAGATGCACACTCGGCGGCGGGCGTGCGTCGAATGTGGGGGTTCTCGTCGCGAAATCGGCGTGTCGCGTCACTCAACCCGCACACTCGACGGCGCGTCGAACCGTCGCGTCGCTATCGATCGCCTTCCACATCAGCACCGAGAGGTGTTGCCAATACAGCCAATCGACGATGGCCACCCGCTGCGCGGCCGCCTCGGTGGCCACGTGTGCGCGACGCAGCGCGAGTTCGTGAGCGTGCTCGACGTAGATGATGAAGGCCTGCAGATGAATGCCAAGACGCTCTGGAGTCGCACTCATCAACGGCTTGATCAGCTCAAACCACCGAGCATTCGACTTGTGCTGCTGCGGCCCACGGGTATCCGCAAGCGTGGGCGGCGACAACTCCATCGACGCGGCGTCCGGCACCGCCGACAGGCGTGCCGCCGCCTGCGGAGAGCACCCAATTGACTTCTCAAGTCGTCAACCCACGCCTTGCGCAGCGTTCGAGATCGCGACGAGGTCAGACATCCCTCACGTGATCGTGAGACACGCGTAGCGATGAAATGGCGGTGCCTCACCAATCCTTGAGTCGATATCGCTCATCTTTGAACAGCTGCTGCTTCGCCGTCACTCCCAACAATTCTGCCATCAAGAAATTGCGTCTGACGACATAGAAAAATTTTTTTAATCTGCCCATATAGCACGCTAATAGCCCTACCGAGGGCGGCAGAGGAGATGCGTAACTCGACTCGCCCGACTCTGATCAAGCTTCAAGCGAAGTAGTTATGCCACCGCGGTCAGGCGCGGTTGGACGGCCAACGCTCACCAGAATTTACCTGTTCATAGCCTGACAAGCCGCGGATATGGCATTAGCAATGCGGAAGCCAGTATAAACGAGCCACCCGTCGGATTCGACATAGTCCTCGCCTACTTGAACGTAAGCCTGGATATATAACGACGATGTCCGAGCAAAGTCCACGAACGGCGGATTGTCACTCCGATCAGCCGCCTTATTCATACTGTCAATCAGCGACGTCAACTGCGACCGAGCACGCTGCTCAACGGCTTTCCTCTCTGGCGGCCATTGTGAGCCGGGAAGGCCCCCGTCTCGGTTTTGCCATTCAGGCGACGACTGACTGTTGAACTCGTCCAGCGCCGATGTCAGCTCGGTACATGCGCCATTAGCGGAAGTGACGAATGGCTGGACATCTGTTGCTTCCGCGGAGGGTTCAGCAGTTATATCAGGTGCGTCTGGCGACTTGACGAGCAAAGACCTACTCGTAGCGCCTGATTCGATAGTGTTGCAGATTCCCGACAAGGCATTGCCGACGCTAACAGAAGCGGATGCGAAGTAGTTGTCAAAAGGAATGTAGTTGTCAACGCTCTTCACGTAAAGCGCATTGAACGCGACGTACTGTTCGTACAATTCGCGGACGACCCTATTCGGAGTTTTCCTGATAAGTGGCGCGATTTGAGAAGACGCATTTTTAAAGGCTGTGACGACCGCTTCGACCTGTGTTTTTTGGTCTGCTGTCCACATAGGTAAAGGTCCGAGCGACGACCGCCCGTCGGACCAGCCCTTCGCCTGTGCGGCTGCGACGCCATTACTAATTGAGATGTAGGCATCACACGTCGGCTCATCGGTAATGATGGAAACCGGCCCCGTGTCACTGGCACTGGCGATGTCCGAGGCAGCCCCCGACGTCGGCGTCGACCCACCACCACCGGAACCACGCGTGAACAACAACGTCGCACCCACGCTGATCCCGATCACCAACAGCACCGCCACGGCAATCAACAGCCACTTCATCGACCCGCCCGACGAACCCCCACCCGAAGGGCCGGACGGACCCGAAGGACCACCAGGCCACTGCCCCTGCGGCCCCTGCGGAGGCGGCGGATACCCGCCGCCCGGAGCACCATGCTGCCCGTACCCCTGCTGAAACCCCGGCGGCGGCCCAAACGGCCCACCAGCGCCACCCGGCCCATCCGACGGACCAGCGGGGCCGTTCCAGCCTCCCTGCGGCGGCACGCTCATGAGCGCACCCCCACACTCGCTGCCGACACGTCCGAACCCCCACCCGATCGAATGCGCACGTGGCGAAGTTTACCGACGCCCGATCATTCCAGCGCAGATCACGCAAGCACTCGCGAACGCGCGGACTTCGGCGGCCACAGACGATTCGTCACCACACAGTGGCGAAGTGTCCCCGGGTCGGCGTCATTCATGCGCGCGTAGCCAACCCGACTTCGAATCTGGATCCATCGACACCCCAACGGCGTGTCGCGCCGTCAGATGCACACTCGACGGGCGCGTCAGACCTTGGCGTCGCTGTCGGTGGCCTCCCCCATCAACACCGAGAGGTGTTGCCAATACACCCAATCGGCGATGGCCGCGCGCTGCGCCGCCGCCTCGGTGGCCACGTGCGCGCGATGCAGGGCGAGTTCCTGCGCGTGCTCGGCGTAGGCCACGAAAGCCTGCAGATGAATACCGATACGCTCTGGCGCCGTACTCATCAACGGCTTGATCAGCTCGAACCACAACGCATTCGACTTGTCCTGAGGCCCGCTGGCATCCGCAGGCGCAGGCGGCAACAGCTCCATCAGAGCCGCATCCGGAACCTCGGCAAGGCGTGCGGCCGCCTGCGGAGAGATGACCGTCAGACGCGAACGCCCCTGCATCTGGCCGGATTCGGGAATGTCATCGGGCTTGAGGACGATCTTCGCAGCACCCGGATCGAAACTCGCGAACTGCTCCTCGGTGGCGATCACGGCCCGCAGCTTCTGCTCGTGGGCCTGCGCCCACCCCTGAATCGCAAGAATCGGATAGGTCGCCCACCGCGCACGTTCCGTCGGAAGAATCGACTCATCAGCGGTGGCCATCACCACCTGCTCAGGCAAGTTGACGCCCTCCGGGATATAGCCCAGCCCATACGAATTCGCCACGACGATCGCACCGTCAGCGGTCAGACCGGTGACCCAGAAGAACCCGAAGTCCGCCACACCGATGTTCAACGCGGCCGCAATCCGACGCGCCGCGATCAACGCCGCGTTGCCGTTGTTGCGCTTGCGTCCCATCGCCCCACCCGCGGCCGCCGACGAAATAGCGTCGCGCTCCATCCGCGCGGCCGACACCGGCACCGGCGCCGCACCAGCCGCAGCCGAATCGACCCTGCCAGTCGACGCCGGATTCACGCCAGGACCACCGGTACCGGCCGCGGACGCCGCGGCGGCCCCTCCGCCACCCGGCGCCGACGGAGCGGCAGGAGTCGGCGTCGCGGGAGCACCCAACGGCATCGCCGGCGCACCCGACATCGGCGGCGCACTCGGCATCCCACCACCACCAGCACCACCACCAGCGCCCAGCCCACTGCCCCCGCCGGCGGCCCCCCCAGCCGAAGCGCCCGCTGCACCATGGGAATTCGTGGTCGCCGCAGCCTGGTCGATGGGCATTTCGGGAGAGGTCACCGGAGGCAACGGACTCGCGGCGGCAGGCGCCGTCGGCTGAGCAGCCGCCGGAACGGTCGGATGCTCCATCGCCTTCGCCAAGTCTGGAGTCCCCGCCCCACGAGCGCCCGAATCAGCGCCACCACCCTGACCGCCGCCAGCGCCGGCACCTTCTTGGGCGTCCTTGGCAGCGTCGGATGAACCCGCTCGGCTGTCCGAGGTACCGGCAGCGCCTCCTGTTGAAGAGCTTGAACTCGGAGAGGATCCGCTGCCCGAAGAACTGCCGCCGCCTGACGCAGTAGCGCTACCGGTCGAGCCACCGGAAGTCTGCGAACCGCCGCTATACGCGGGCGTACGGGTAGCTGGCGCGTTTACGCTCGGGCCTCCGACCTGCGATCCATTGTCAGTGTGAGGCGTAGCCTGCGGACCACCCGGGTTCTGATAGATCTGGGGCGTAATTGAAGGAGGTGCGGCACCACGCGTAGGAGCCGCCGCGGCCGATCCTTGCGTCGGATCTCCGGTCTGCGTGCTGTTAGCGCCACTGTGGACACCCCGCGAAGGCGCAGTCTCGGTTTGACTCGAGGTGCTAGAACTCGATCCTTTAGGCTGGTCCGCATTCGCAGACGGGGCATCGGTCTTTTCCGCGCCCCCTATTGGCCGCTGCTGAACGATATGTTGTGGACTTGCGTTTTGATTTTCTCCAACCCCCCTCGGCGCATTCGAGGTTGTTTGCGGCACACTTCCGTTTTTTGGTGTTACAGCGGAGAGGGCACCTTGGCGGAGTTCATCTGACGTTGGCAGCGTTCGGCTCGAAAAAGAACTACCCGTCTTCACGGCCTGCGCGGCAGCAGATACGGTCTGACAGTTTGCCTGGAAGGCTTGACTTACGATCCAATCGACAGCCTGGTCTCGCTGCGACGAATTATCGAATTGAACGTCGTTCAAGCTGTCAATCGCAGCCTGAGCTGAGTCGCAAAGCTGAATAATCTGATTTTTAGCCGCCACCACCGTAGACGAAGCGGAGCTGTAAAAATCGCTCCCCGCGCGAAGACTGTCCGATAAGTTCCCCAGTCGCTCCACGTGAGACTGAACTGAAGCGTTCGCTGCGTTTGACGCCGAGCCAAACCAAGTTCGACCGTCGAAAAGCTTCGTCGAAGTGTTTCTCCAACCATCCAGCACAAAGTCCACTGACTTCTGCACAGCTATCAACTGCCGAGACTTCGAATCCAAAGCGCCTTCATCGATCTCAGGCCAAGCATCAGGCGGCCGCGTCATCCTGCCGCGTTCGCCGTCTGTCGGCCGAGCGATACTCATAACGAGCTATTCCTTTGGAGCGGCGCAAGCCGAGGATATGAGATTTGTGATGCGGAATGGCACGTAACTCAGCCAACTGTCGACGGATTGGTATCGATCGCCGATGCTCGCGTAAGCCTTGAAATAGATCGCCGCAGTCGAAGTGAAGTCTTCCAAGATCGGATCTTCGCTCGATCTGCCAAGTTTGTCGATATCGATAGCAAAAGCCTTGAGCTGGCCCTGCGCTGCCAATTCGAGCGCTTTGCGATCTGGCGCCCAATCTGTGGCCGGCACCGACGAATCCAATTTCTCCCATTCTGCAGTGTCGTCGGTGACTTGTTGCACCCGCTGGTTCCAAGAATTACACCAGAGAGGCGATCCCGTTGTCGCAAGAAGCCTTCCAGGGCTATCGCCGCTATGTAATTCGCCAACGCCTGAGGGCGGATCCGCAGGATTAACGGCAACTGATCGGTTTGCAGCACCAGTTTCGATCGCTCGGCAGATGCCGAAAATAGCTGAACTCGCGTTGACGTTCGCTGTGGCGAGTGCATCGTCGTCGGGAACGTAGTTAACCACGCTGTCCGCATACGCGCGACCAAACGCGATGAACTGCATGTACAGCTCACGCATTACCCGGTGCGGTGTTCGCTCAGCCAAGCCGACCATCTGGTCAGATGCGTTCCGAATTGCCGTCGCTACAGCATCGACTTGCTGCCGCTGTTCCGGCGTCCACTGAGAAACAGGTCCAAGCGTGCCACGGCTCTCAGCCCATCCGTTTCGCTGCGCGTCGCCAAGCGCGTTGTTGAGTCCGATGAACGCATCACACGTCGGTTCATCGGTAATGATCGAAACCGGCCCCGTGTCATTGGCACTGGCAATGTCCGAGGCAGCCCCCGACGTCGGCGTCGACCCGCCACCACCAGAACCACGCGTGAACAACAACGTCGCACCCACACTGATCCCGATCACCAACAACACCGCGACGGCAATCAGCAGCCACTTCATTGACCCGCCGGACGAACCCCCACCCGAGGGACCGGACGGACCACCCGGCCACTGCCCCTGCGGAGGCGGCGGCGGCGGCCCATACGGCCCACCAGAGCCAGCGCCACCCGGCCCATTCGACGGACCAGCGGGGCCGTTCCAGCCTCCCTGCGGCGGCACGCTCATGAGCGCACCCCCACACTCGCTGCCATCACGTCCGAACCCCCACCCGATCGAATGCGCACGTGGCGAAGTTTACCGACGCCCGTGCATTCCACCGTAGGTCACGCCGAACCATCCCGAACGCACCAATTTGCGCGCCCGCGATCCACTACGCCTTCTTGGCGGCCTTCTTCGCAGGCGCCTTCTTGGCAGCGGCCTTCTTGACGACCTTCTTCGCCGGCGCCTTCTTGGTGGCCTTCTTCTTCACCGGCCCCCGGGCCCGGCGATCGGCGAGCAATTCGGACGCCCGCGCGTCGGTGATCGACATGACGTCGTCGCCCTTGCGCAGGCTCGCGTTCGTCTCGCCATCGGTGACGTATGGGCCGAACCGGCCGTCCTTGATCACCATCGGCTTCTCCGACACCGGATCGACGCCCAGTTCGCGCAGCGGCGGCGTGGCCGCCGCCTGCCTGCCGCGGCGCTTCGGCTCCGCGTAGATCTTCAACGCCTCGTCGAGCGTGATGTCGAACATCTGCTCTTCGGTCGCCAGCGAGCGAGAGTCCGTGCCCTTCTTCAAATACGGCCCGTACCGGCCGTTCTGCGCGGTGATCTCCTCGTTGGTGGCCGGATCCACGCCCACCACCCGCGGCAACGACAGCAGCTTGAGCGCATCCTCCAGCGTCACCGTCTCGAGGTCCATCGACCGCAGCAGCGATCCCGTCCTCGGCTTCGGCCCCGTCGGCTTCTTGCCCTTCTTCGCCCCGGCCCCGGCGTCGCCCTCGTCATCCGGCGGCGCGGGCAGCACCTCGGTGACGTACGGGCCGAAACGTCCGTCCTTGGCCACGATTTCGTGACCCGACTCCGGGTCCACCCCCAGCGAGCGGCCCTCTTGCGGTGTCGCGAACAGCTTTTCGGCCAGCTCGAGCGTCAGCTCATCGGGCGTCAGCTCGTCCTTGAGGTTCGCGCGCTGCGGCTTCAGCTCACCCGGGTTGTCCGGGTCGGCGATCATCCGCTCCAGGTACGGCCCGTTGCGGCCGACGCGAACGTTGACCGCACGCCCCTCGTCGTCGTCGAACAGCTTGATGGAGTTGACCTCTCGAGCGTCGATCTCCTCGAGGTTGCCGCCCACCAGCTTCTTCAGCCCGCCGGCCCGCGCGATCGACCCGTCGACACCGTGCTCGCCACCGAAGTAGAAGTTCGACAGCCAGTTGGTGCGCCGCTCGTTACCCGACGCGATGGCGTCGAGTTCGTCTTCCATGGCCGCGGTGAAGTCGTAGTCCACCAGCCGACCGAAGTGCTGCTCCAACAAGCCGATCACCGCGAACGCCACCCACGACGGGACCAGCGCGCTGCCCTTCTTGTGGACGTAACCGCGGTCCTGAATCGTCTTGATGATCGACGAGTACGTCGACGGGCGCCCGATGCCCAACTCCTCCAACGCCTTGATCAGCGACGCCTCGGTGTAGCGCGCGGGCGGGTTGGTGGTGTGGCCGTCGGGGATCAGGTCCGTCGCGTCGACGCGTTGGCCCTGCGTCAGGTTCGGCAGCCGGCTCTCGGCGTCGTCGGCCTCGCCACCGGCCTGCTCGTCGACGGTCTCGACGTAGGCCTTCAGGAAGCCGGGGAACGTGATGGTGCGTCCGGACGCGTTGAACACGACCTGCTCACCCGTCCGCGCGGCACCCGAGATGCGCAACGACAGCGTCGTGCCCCGCGCATCGGCCATCTGCGAGGCCACGGTGCGCTGCCAGATCAGCTCGTAGAGCCGGAACTCGTCGGTGTCGAGGGACGCGTGCAGCTGCCCCGGCGTCTGGAACACGTCGCCCGACGGCCGGATGGCCTCGTGCGCCTCCTGCGCGTTCTTCACCTTGCGGGTGTACTGGCGGGCCGTCGGGTGGACGTACTCCTCGCCGTACAGCTGCCCGGCCTGGTTGCGCGCGGCGTTGATGGCCGACTCCGACAGCGTGGTCGAGTCGGTACGCATGTAGGTGATGTAACCGTTCTCGTACAGCCGCTGCGCGATGCTCATGGTGCGCTCCGAGGAGAACCGCAGCTTGCGGCCCGCCTCCTGCTGCAGCGTCGACGTCATGAACGGCGGGTACGGCTTGCGGGTGTACGGCTTCTGCTCCACCGACGACACCTGCAGCGCCACGCCCCGCAGGCCCTCGGCCAGCCCGGTCGCCGACGCCTCGTCGAGCACCCGCACCTCGTCGGGCTTGCGCACCTGCCCCAGCGAGTCGAAGTCACGCCCGCTGGCCACCCGCTTGCCGTCGACCTGGTTGAGCTTGGCGACGAACTTCGGCGGCGACGCCTCCGAGTCCGAGACGCTGGCGTCCAATTCGGCGGACACGTCCCAGTAGCCGGCGCTGCGGAACGCCATGCGCTCACGCTCGCGCTGCACGATGATGCGCGTCGCCACCGACTGCACGCGGCCCGCCGACAGCTTCGGGGCCACCTTCTTCCACAGCACCGGGGACACCTCGTAGCCGTAGAGACGGTCGAGGATGCGGCGAGTCTCCTGGGCGTCCACCAGGTCGTTGTCCAGGTCGCGCGGGCTCTCGGCCGCGGCGCGGATGGCCGGCTCGGTGATCTCGTGGAAGACCATGCGCTTGACCGGCACGCGCGGTTTCAGCGTCTCCAGCAGGTGCCAGGCGATGGCCTCGCCCTCGCGGTCACCGTCCGTCGCCAGGTACAGCTCGTCGACGTCCTTGAGCAGGCTCTTCAGTTCGGTGACGGTGTTCTTCTTGTCCGGGCTGACGATGTAGAGCGGTTCGAAGTCGTCGTCGACGTTGACGCCGAGCCGCGCCCACGGTTCGGACTTGTACTTCGCGGGCACGTCGGCCGCGGCGCGCGGCAGGTCGCGGATGTGGCCACGCGACGATTCGACGATGTAGTTGGAGCCCAGGTAGCCCGCAATCTTGCGCGCCTTGGTGGGCGACTCGACTATGACGAGTCGCCGCACTCTCCCGCTGCCGCTGCCACCGTTCTGGTCAGCCAACCTCGTCCACGCTCCACTTCATTTCGTTGCCGTTGTGGCTCGGAATACGTTCTCACATTCGCACCACAGCTCACGGCAACTGTCAATTTCGCACTCCGCCGCAGCGTACGCAAACCGGCTCACCTGGCGGAAGGCCTCACACTCGCGGCCACACCTCGAACGCTTCGGGGTCCTCCGGAGGTTCCCCCACGTTCTCTACCAGGCGCGATAGCCTCCTGCGGCCACTGATTCGCAGCGCCGGACGGGAGCCGCGGGTGCCGATCAGCGTCGGTGCGATTCCCACCCGCATCAGGGCGGCGGCCAGCGCCGAGTGCGTGTCGGGGGCGTGCGGGTCCAGGCCCAGGAGATAGCGGTCGGCCTCTGGCGCGCCGGCGGCCAGGGTCCAGGCCCGCAGCTGCCGCGGCCCCGGCAGCCACTGCGCGGGGACGGTCTTGACGGCGCCGCGCGTCCACTCGGCCGCGATGGTCGTCAGGCGCGGGTCGACCGCGGTGCGCACCAGCGGGGTGTGTTCGTCGGTGCGCGCGATCTCCGGCGTCAGGCCGGCCTCGGCGATCATCTCCGCGAGTGCCGCCGCCCGCCAGGTGGCATCCACCACCACGGACAGGCGCGCCGCCTGCTCGGGTCCGCTGCCCACCAGCACCGCCTGCCCGGGGGCGGCGAGCATCCCGGTGAGGTCGGTGACCGCGGGGGGCACCGACTCCGCCGAGAAGAAGGACAGCTGACTCACGACCCCGACACTAGGCCAGGCATGTGCGCGCAGCGTGACACCAGGCCGTGGCCGGGGCGTCCGGGAGCGAAAAGCGCAAGACCCCCGCAGCTCCGGAACGGATCTACGAGGGTCTGTGAGGTGCGTGCCGCCGAATCAGAGCGGGCGCACGTTGAGCGCCTGCGGGCCCTTGGGGCCCTGCTCGACCTCGAACTCGACCTTCTGGTTCTCCTCGAGCGTGCGGAAGCCGTTGGACTGGATCTGCTTGTAGTGCACGAAGACGTCCCCGCCGCCGCCGTCCTGCTCGATGAAGCCGTAGCCCTTCTCGGCGTTGAACCACTTGACCGTTCCCTGTGGCATCTTGGCGCTTCTTTCCTCTACTCCATCGGGTGCGGTCCACCGCCTTCGGTGGCCCGGGCCCGTTCCGACCGCCAATCCTTCGTGGAGTCGTTCGGAACGCCCGACCTGCAACCCTCGTAGAACCGCGGTCGCAACGACGTTCCTGCGAGTGGTGACACGAACACAGAAGCTGCGACCGGGACAAGTCAATCACGATCCTGGCTGCCACGACAGAGTTGCAACGTGTCCGTGGTGAACAATTCACCTGGGGTGATCTTCGCCGCGTCGGCCGGACGCGGGACACCCCGTCGACGACGGTCTAGGAGGGCGCCCCAGTGTCGGGTCTGTCAGCGGATTTCGGCCGCGAGTTGCTCGAGCGGGCGGTCGCGGGCGGCGATCCCGACGAGCACCCGCTGCGCCACGTCGCCGACCTGACGGCCCGCGGGGCCCGGCAGCGGCCCTGGCCCACCTGGGTTCCCGACGACGTGGTGGCGGCGTTCACCGAGCGCGGCGTCACCGAACCCTGGAGTCACCAGGTCGCCGCCGCCGACCTCGCCCACGAGGGCCGCCACGTGGTGCTCAGCACCGGCACCGCGTCGGGAAAGTCACTGGCCTACCAACTCCCGATCCTCACCGCCCTGGCCGAGGACCCCCGCGCCCGCGTGCTCTACCTGTCCCCCACCAAGGCGCTCGGCCACGACCAGCTGCGCGCCGCCCAGGCGCTGTGCGGCACCGTGGAGCGTCTCGGCTCCGTGGCCCCCAGCCCCTACGACGGCGACAGCTCCACGGAGGCACGGCAGTTCGCCCGCGAGCGGTCACGCTGGATCTTCTCCAACCCCGACATGATCCACCTGTCGCTGCTGCGCAACCATGCGCGGTGGGCGGTCTTCCTCCGCCACCTGCGGTACGTGGTGGTCGACGAATGCCATTACTACCGCGGCATCTTCGGCTCCAACGTGGCCATGGTGCTGCGACGGCTGATCCGGCTGTGCGCGCGGTACGCGCCCGACGACGCGCAGCCGACGGTGTTCTTCGCCAGCGCCACCGCCGCCGCACCCGCCGAGACGGCGTCGGAACTGCTCGGGCACACCGTCGCCGAGGTCACCGAGGACGGTTCGCCGCAGGGCAGCCGAACCGTCGCACTGTGGGAGCCGGCGCTGCGCACCGACGTCGTCGGTGAGAACGGAGCGCCGGTGCGCCGCACCGCGGGATCCGAAGCCGCCCGCGTGATGGCCGACCTGGTCGTCGAGGGTGCCCGCACGCTGACGTTCGTCCGATCCCGCCGCGGCGCCGAACTGACCGCGCTGGGCACGCGCGCCCGGCTGGAGAGCCTGGCCCCGGACCTCGTCGACCAGGTGGCCTCCTACCGGGCCGGTTACCTCGCCGAGGAACGACGGGCACTCGAGAGCGCCCTGTCCGACGGTCGGTTGCGCGGGCTCGCCACCACCAACGCGCTGGAACTCGGCGTCGACATCGCCGGGCTGGACGCCGTGCTGTTGGCCGGCTTCCCCGGCACCGTGGCGTCCTTCTGGCAGCAGGCCGGGCGGGCCGGGCGACGCGGTCAGAGCGCGTTGATCGTGCTGATCGCCCGCGACGACCCGCTGGACACCTACCTGGTGCACCATCCAGAAGCGTTGCTGGACAAGCCGATCGAACGCGTGGTGATCGACCCGACCAACCCGTACGTGCTGGGACCGCAGCTGCTGTGCGCGGCGACCGAACTGCCGCTGACCGACGCCGAGGTGCGCACCTGGAACGCCGAGGCGGTGGCCGCACGCCTGGTCGACGACGGGTTGCTCCGCCGCCGACCGTCGGGCTACTTCCCCACCCCGGGCGTCGACCCCCATCCCGCCGTGGACATCCGCGGCGGCTCGGGCGGTCAGATCGCGATCCTCGAGACCGGCACCGGCCGCATGCTGGGCACCACCGGCGCCGGCCAAGCGCCGGCGGCCGTGCACCCCGGCGCGGTGTACCTGCACCGCGGCGAGACCTACGTCGTCGACGACCTGGACTTCGAACAGGGGATCGCCTTCGTGCGCGCCGACGATCCCGGGTACAGCACGTCGGCGCGGGAGGTCACCGACATCGCGGTCAACGGGCCTGGCGAGCGCCGCAGCCACGGTGCGGTGACGATCGGGCTGGTGCCGGTGTCGGTGTCACACACCGTGACGAGCTACCTGCGTCGCGGGCTGAACGGCGAGGTCATCGACTCGGTGGAACTGGACATACCCACGCAGACCCTCGACACCATGGCCGTGATGTGCACCCTCACGCCGGAGGCGCTGCTGGCGCGAGGGCTCGACCCGCTGCGCTTCCCCGGGTCGCTGCACGCCGCCGAGCACGCCGCCATCGGCCTCCTGCCCCTGGTGGCCAGCTGCGACCGCGGCGACATCGGCGGGGTGTCGACGGTGACGGGCCCCGAGGATGGACTGCCGACGATCTTCGTCTACGACGGCTATCCGGGCGGCGCCGGCTTCGCCGACCGCGGATTCCGTCGCCTCGCGACGTGGTGGCGGGCGACGGCGGAGGCGATCGAGGCGTGCGAGTGCCCCGCCGGCTGCCCGTCGTGCGTGCAGTCGCCGAAGTGCGGGAACGGCAACGATCCGCTGGACAAGGCCGGCGCGGTGACCGTGCTGCGACTGGTGCTCGACGAGCTGGGAAGATCCGCCATGGCGTGAGGTGGCGCGCCCCATCCGTGGAGACGACCCACCCCTCGACGGTCGTCGACCACGGACCCCGACATGCCCACCGACCGCACCCGAGGTGCGGAGCGCAACGAACGCCACGACAACGCGATTCGTGCGTGCCTCCCGGCGGACCGGGCGCAGACGAAAAATACCTCTCGGCAAGGCCAAACGCAACCCATACCTGCGATTTCGCCCCGATCCGCGAAGGTCGGCAACCGGTGCGGCCACGCAATTGATTCGGATTTCGAAGCAGCTCCCGCGACCCAGCCGTCTGCCAGTTCGCGGGGTTAGGATCACCTTCCATGACCCACGATTGGCTGCTCGTGGAGACTCTCGGCGCCGAACCGGTCGTGGTCGCCGACGGCAACCGCACCCTGGACGCGGCGCCCATCACCACGTTCCTGCGGCGCAACCCCTACCTCATGGCCATCCAGACCGCGATCGCCGAGACCGTGCGCGGCGGTCAACCGCTGAGCAGCATCACGCCCCGACACGATCGCGTGATCCGCACCGAGGTGGTGCAGATGACCGACGGCACCATCCACGGCGTGCACCTGTGGATCGGCCCGCCCGACGAAGAGCCGCCGGTGCGCGTGATCCCCGGCCCCCTGAAGTGGGACCTCACCAACAAGATCGCCACCGACACACCGGAATCCCTGCTCAACGGCGGGCTGGACCCGACGGTCGAGACGACCCACGGCCGGGTGTTCGCCGAGGACCTGCCGACGCGCGACCTCAACGCGAAGGAGATCCAGGCGCTCACGTTCGCGATCCGACCGGAGCCCGGCGTCTTGCACTGCAGCACCTGGGATCTGGTCGACTTCGCCGGAGTCCCCATCACGGTGGGCTTCGTCGCGCGCATCGTCGTCGAGCCGGGGGGTGACCGTGAGGTGATCGTCTGCCGAGCGATGAACTGGCGCAGCGTGTCCGACGACGCCACCATCCGCATGGCCGACATGGGGGAACGCGTGCTCGCCAGCCCCGCCACCCCCGGCGTGCACCGCGTCATCGTCGACCTGCACACGTGGTCGCCGCTGAAGTGGCTCGACGAGCCGTGCCCCCTCTTCGACTGGCGCGAACGTGACCAGGAAACGCTGGTGCACCCCGGCGACGCCGACGAGATCGAGGCGATGCGCCGCGAGTTCACGTCGCACGCGACGGCCCGCGTGCTACGCCTGCCTGCCCACGGCGGCGGCTGGACGCCGATCCACGTGACGCTCAACCGGGTCGAACTGTCCGACGACGTGTACGCGGGTCTGGTGTCGCTGCGCCTGCCGACGCGCTCGGAGCTGATGGACCATCGCCGCCGCGTCCGGGCGGGCACGACACGCTAGGGCGTCCTCCTCCTCGACGGGCCCGGCACGGGCCTGCGCCCGGGCCACGCCGACACCCCAGCGACCCAGCCGCGCGATCACCTCGACCCGCACGATCACGTCCAGCCGGTCCACCCGGCAACTGGTCACCGCGCCGCGCATCTCGGCGGCGATCGACTCCGCCGTCGCGCATGCCGCCGACGGGCCCAGCGCAAGCGTCCCGGCGGCAGCAAGAGCGGCCAGGTCGGCCGCGCCCTGCGCCCGGTGCCGCGCCGCCACGGCCGTCCCCAAGGCGACCCCGGCCAACGCCAGGACCACCAGCGCCACCACCAGGACCGCGGCCAGCACCGTCGCCACACCGTCGTCATCGCCGGCCGGGCTCCATCGCGGCGACCGCCTCGGCGTCGACCACCACGCCCGGCAGCAGCGGCGCGGGCGCGCTGACCCGCGCCACCACCCGGTCGCCGTCGCGGCGCACCACGACCTGCGCCCCCGCAGGCCGCGCCACCGTCGTCGCGTCCTGTCCCCGGGCGGCCAGGCGCGCCGCCTCCCGCGCCGCGTCGACGCACCGCACGTGCACGGCCACCGCACCCACCCCGGCGATGCACAGCGCCAGCACGACGGCCAGGGTGGCCAGCGCCAGCGCCGCCTCGACCGTGACGCTGCCGGCATCGCCGGTCAGACGTTGGTGGTGAGCGCGCGGCTGATCAGGTTGGTGAGCGCGCCGACGATGGAGTCGCCGGTCACCACCGAGTACAGGATCGCCCCGAACGCCGCGGCGGCAATGGTGCCGATGGCGTATTCGACCGTCGACATTCCCGCCTCGTCGGTCGCCAGCAACCTCAACCTGGCACGCGTCCATCCGATCACGCTGTCCCACATGACATCTCCCCTCATGTCGTCCTCTCCCACACTCGGTGGCCGCGGACCGTCCGCGAGCCACGGTCACCACGACCCACCGCCCAGCACCTCACCGGCGAGGCCGATCACCACCGGCACGATGCCCAGGCACAGGAACGCCGGCAGGAAGCACAGGCCCAGCGGTGCGGCGATCAGGACGCCCGCCCGCTCGCACGCCGCGCGGGCCGCGTCGGCGGCGTCCAGCCGCGACTGCTCGGCGAGGTCGCCGACACCCTGCGCCAGCGCGGTCCCCGATGCCGCCGAACGCCGGGCCAGCCGCACCAGCGCGGCGACGTGCCGGTCGGCGGTCTCGTCGTCCGCCCATGCACGGGCGGGGTCGGCGCCCAGCGCCAAGAGGTTGGCGGCACGCGCCAACGCGTCGGCCATCGTCCGCGGGGCCGACGCGGCCGCGGCGGACGCCGCCCCGGAGACCGTCATGCCGGCGGTCAGGCACGCCGCAAAGACGTCGAGGGTCGAGGCGACGGCGAGCGGATCACCGGCGTCGGGGCGCGACGGCCGCCGAGGTCGCGTGGCGGGCCGCAGCCGGTCACCCCGGCGCCCACCGAGCAGCAGCGCCGCCGCGAGGAACATCGCCGCCCACGTCATGGCGCCACCAGCCCGATGATCCGGTCGGACCACGCCAGGCCCGCACACGCCAGCGCCACGCCGACCGCCAGCACCCAGCCGCCCATTCCCGCCGACAGCAGGAACCGCACCGGGTGAGCGCCGATCAGCTGGCCCAGCCCGACCCCCAGCAGCGGCAGTCCGGCCAGCACGGCGGCGGTGGCGCGCGCACCGGCCAGCCCGGCATGCACCCGAGCGGTGAACCGCTCGCGTTCGACGACGTCGCGGTGTGCGGTCTGTAGCAGCGTGGCGATGGCGAGGCCGTGTTCGTGGGCGAGTCGCCAGCACGCCGCCAGCCGCTCCCAGTGCGCCGCGGAGGCCACACCGTGCCCGGCATCGCGCAGGCCGACGGCGACGTCGGCACCGAATCGGGCGCGCGCGGCGACCTCCGACAGCACGGCCGCCACCGGGCCGTCGCTCTCCCACGCCGCGCACTCCAGCGCCGCCACGGGGTGCACCCCGATGCGCAGCTCGCCGATCAGCACGCCCAGCGCGCCCTGCAGCACCGCGGCCTCTCGCTCCCGCCGCCGCGCCGCACGCGCCGCGCGGCCGCGCACCACGACGGTGCCGACCACCATGGCCGCGGCAAGCGTCACCGGGACCGGCAACGCCAGCGCGGCCGCGAGGCCCACCGTC
>NZ_JBYVYK010000047.1:0-47636 GCF_058148405.1 Mycobacterium sp. DHQP2018-32-09
CGCCTTGGCCATGCCCAGTTCGGGGGCGAACAGCATGGACTTCAGCCCATGCCTGCCCTCGGCCCGCGCGAGCGCGCGGCCGGCGTCGGCCACGCGCCCCGCCTGCCCCAGCGCCGACGCCAGCGACATCCACGCCAGCGGCGCCCAGGAGTACCCGGTGGGGGCCAACGCCTTGGCGGCGATCTGCAGCAGCGCCACGGCCGCGTCGAGGTCGCCGCGCCACACCAGGACGTCGGCCATCAGCAGTTGGCCGATGGCGTGGCTGGGCTGACCCACCACCGCGTCGGCCATCAGCTCCTCGGCCAGTGCGTGGGCGCGGTGGAGGTCGCCGGCCAGGATCAGCGTCGTCGTCTGCCCCAGCCCGCTGGTGAAGCGCAGCAGCCCGGGGTGTCCCGCGGCGAGCGCCCGAGCCGCCAGGTCGTCCACGTCGGAGAACGCGCCGGTGCGGGCCGTGCAGAGCGCCGCCGCCGCGGCGGCCCAGCCGACCGCCTGCTGATCGGCGTCCGGCGAGGCGAGCACCGCGCCCGCCATGTCCATGGCGCGCGACAGGTTGCCGGCGTTCATCGCGAACGTCCCCAGCAGCGCGTCGACGGTGACGGCAGGCGCCGACGACACGCGGCCGCGCGTCGCCTGCAGGAACGCCGTCGCGCGCTCGGGTTCGTCGAGCATCCAGAACTGGTTGGCGGCGCGGGGGAGTGCCCACGACAGCAGTTCGGCCTCGGTCAACGTCGCGGGATCCACGGCGGCCAGCACGTCGTCGGCCTCGCGGCCGCGGCCCTGCCACGCCAGGGCTTGCGCCAGCAGCAGGCGGGCCGGCAGCGAGTCGTGGTCCCGGACGGCGGCGCGGCCCAATTCCTCTGCGGCGGAGAGGTCGCCGCGGTCCAACGCATCCGACGCCTCGGCGACGCGATCCACCACGGCGGCAGTCTAGGTGCCGGCCGGGGCTCGGCACCGCGAAACTCGGGGGATCGCCGGTGCCGGTAGGTTCGAGGCCGTGGCCATCGACGTCGACGAACGCGAAACGACCTGGGCCGTGTGCGTGTACTGCGCCTCGGGTCCGCGGCATCCCGAATTGATCGCCCTCGCCACGGCCGTCGGCGCGGCCATCGGCGACCGCGGCTGGACGCTGGTGTCCGGCGGCGGCAACGTCTCGGCGATGGGCGCGGTGGCCGAGGCCGCCCGCGCCCACGGCGCGCACACCGTGGGCGTGATCCCCAAGGCGCTGGTGCACCGCGAGGTGGCCGACGTCGAGGCCGACGAACTCGTGGTCACCGACACCATGCGCGAGCGCAAGCAGATCATGGAGGACCGCGCCGACGCCTTCGTGGTGCTGCCCGGCGGCATCGGCACGCTCGAGGAGTTCTTCGAGGCGTGGACGGCCGGATACCTCGGCATGCACGCCAAGCCGCTGGTGATGCTGGACCCGTTCGGGCACTACGAGGGCTTGCTGACGTGGCTGCGCGACCTGGCGGACACCGGCTACGTCGGGGCGGGCGCGCTGGACCGGCTGATCGTGGTGTCCGACGTCGAGGCGGCCATGGCGGCGTGCGACCCAGGCCCCGACCAACCGGCGGGGTGAGCAAGCTCACCGATCACAGCTAATGTTGCGATCATGAGCGACCAGCACTCTGGCACCCGTTCCACCGTCGGCCTGCTCGACCTTGCCCCGCGGCTTCCCGGTTTCCTCAAGGACGCGCCCGTCATCGTGCGCGGCGTCGTGACGGGATTTCTGGCGAAGCCCTCGGCCAAGACGTCGATCGGCAAGGTCTTCCAGGACCGCGCGGCGCGCTACGGCGACAACGTGTTCATCCGATTCGGCGACGAGGCCATCACGTACCGCGAGGCCAACGAGACCGTCAACCGCTATGCGGCCGTCCTCGCAGCGCGCGGTGTCGGCCACGGCGACGTGGTCGGCATCATGCTGCGCAACTCGCCGCAGTCGGTGCTGCTGATGCTGGCCGCCGTGAAGTGCGGCGCCGTGGCGGGCATGCTGAACTACCACCAGCGCGGCAAGGTGCTCGAACACAGCATCGGCCTGCTCGACGCCCGCGCCATCGTGGCCGAGACCGACCTGGTCGAGCCCATCACCGAGAGTGGCGCGTCGACCGACGGCCTGGTGACGATCGACGAGGTGGTCCGGTTGGCGGCCACCGCACCCACCGTCAATCCCGCTGCCACCGCCGCGGTCCTGGCCAAGGACAAGGCGTTCTACATCTTCACGTCGGGCACCACGGGCATGCCGAAGGCCAGCGTGATGACGCACTACCGCTGGCTGCGTGCGCTCGCCGGCTTCGGTGGTCTGGGGTTGCGACTGCACGACGGCGACACGCTGTACTGCTGCCTCCCGCTGTACCACAACAACGCGCTGACGGTCGCGGTGTCGTCGGTGATCAACGCCGGTGCGACGCTGGCGCTGGGCAAGTCGTTCTCGGCGTCGAAGTTCTGGGACGACGTGATCCGTTACGAGGCAACGGCCTTCATCTACATCGGGGAGATCTGCGCGTACCTGCTCAACCAGCCGCCCAAGCTCACCGACCGCGAGCATCGGGTCCGCGTCATCTGCGGCAACGGCCTGCGTCCTGCGATCTGGGACGAGTTCACGTCGCGCTTCGGCATCAAGCGGGTGTGCGAGTTCTACGCCGCCAGTGAGGGAAACACCGCATTCGTCAACGTCTTCAACGTCGACAAGACCACCGGCATCTGCCCGTCGCCGATCGCGTTCGTCGAATACGACGGCGAGACCGGCGATCCCGTGCGCGACGAGGCGGGCCGCGTCCGCAAGGTCAAGGCCGGCGAGCCCGGCCTGCTGCTGTCGAAGGTCAGCAACTTCCAGCCGTTCGACGGGTACACCGACAAGAGCGCGACCGAGAAGAAGCTGGTGCGCAACGCCTTCAAGGACGGCGACGTGTGGTTCAACACCGGTGACCTGATGCGGTCGCAGGGGTTCGGGCACGCCGCGTTCACCGACCGCCTGGGTGACACGTTCCGCTGGAAGGGGGAGAACGTCGCGACCACCGAGGTGGAGGCGGCGGTGTCGCTCGACCCGCAGGTCGAGGAGGCCACGGTGTACGGCGTGGAGGTGCCCGGCGCGGGCGGGCGGGCGGGCATGGTCGCCATCGAGCTGAAGGACGGCGCGGAATTCGACGGCAAGGCGCTCGCCAAGGCCGCATACGAGCACCTGCCGGGGTACGCGGTACCGCTGTTCGTGCGCATCGTCGGTGAGCTGGCCCACACGTCGACGTTCAAGAGTCAGAAGGTGGACCTGCGCAAGCAGGGGTACGGCGGAGGCGAGGAGAAGATCGAGGATCCGGTCTACGTGCTCGCGGGCCGCGAGGAGGGCTACGTGCCGTTCTACGACGACTACCCGGCCGAGGTCGTCGACGGCAAGAAGCCCAAGGGCTAGCGATTTCGGCGCGCTGACGTTCGCTCGGCGAACGTCAGCGCGCCGAAATCGTCGGGCTGGCTAGCCTGGGGGTGTGCAGTCGACGTTCCTGGGTCGCCCGGTCGGGGGCGGTCACGCCATGGTCATGGCGATCGTCAACCGGACGCCGGACTCGTTCTACGACCGCGGCGCCACGTTCACCGACGAGGCGGCCATGGCTGCGGTGCACCGGGTGGTCGCCGAGGGGGCCGACGTCGTCGACGTGGGCGGCGTCAAGGCCGGCCCCGGCCAGGCGGTGGACGCCGACGAGGAGATCGCGCGCGTCGTGCCGTTCATCGAGTGGTTGCGCGGCGCCTATCCCGACCAGCTGATCAGCGTCGACACCTGGCGCGCGACGGTGGCCAGGCAGGCATGTGCGGCCGGCGCCGACATCGTCAACGACACGTGGGGTGGTGTCGACCCGGGGTTGGTCGACGTCGCGGCCGAGTTCGGGGCGGGTCTGGTGTGCTCGCACACCGGCGGGGCGGTGCCGCGGACCCGGCCGTTCCGGGTGAACTACGGGATCAGCGAGCGCGGCGTCGTCGACGACGTGCTCGCGGAGGTCACCTCCGCGGCCGAGCGGGCGGTCGCCGCCGGGGTCCGCCGCGACGGCATCCTCATCGATCCCACCCATGATTTCGGCAAGAACACCCATCACGGGCTCGCTTTGTTGCGGCACGTGAAAGACCTTGTAAAAACTGGATGGCCGGTCCTGATGGCGCTGAGCAACAAGGATTTCGTCGGGGAGACTCTGGGTGTGGGGCTGACGGAGCGCCTGGAGGGCACGCTTGCCGCGACGGCCTTGGCCGCCGAGGCGGGGGCCGCGATGTTCCGGGTGCACGAGGTCGGTCCCACTCGACGCGTACTCGACATGGTCGCGTCGATCCAGGGCGTGCGTCCACCGGCGCGGACCATTAGGGGACTGGCATGAGCGTGACACCTGACCTGACAGAAGCCGTCGCGGGCCACCGTTGGTTGTCCGATCACAGTTGGAGTCGTCCCGTGTGGACCGTCGCTGAACTCGAGGCCGCCAAGCTTGGCCGCACCGTCTCGGTCGTGCTGCCCGCCCTCAACGAGGAACAGACGGTGGGCGCGGTGGTGGAGACCATCGCCCCGCTGCTGGGAGGCCTGGTCGACGAGCTGATCGTGCTGGATTCGGGATCCACCGACGACACCGAGATCCGCGCGCTGGCCGCGGGCGCACGCGTCGTGAGTCGCGAGGTGGCGCTGCCCGAGGTGGAGCCCCAGCCGGGTAAGGGCGAGGTGCTGTGGCGGTCGCTGGCAGCCACCACGGGTGACGTCATCGCGTTCGTCGACAGCGACCTGATCGACCCGGACCCGATGTTCGTGCCCAAGCTGCTGGGGCCGCTGCTGACGGCCGACGGCGTGCACTTCGTCAAGGGCTTCTACCGCCGTCCCCTCAAGGTCAGCGGCAGCGAGGACGCCAACGGCGGCGGCCGGGTCACCGAGTTGGTGGCGCGCCCGCTGCTGGCGGCGTTGCGGCCCGAGCTGACGTGTCTGCTGCAGCCGCTGGGCGGGGAGTACGCCGGGACGCGGGAGCTGCTCACGTCGCTGCCGTTCGCGCCCGGGTACGGCGTGGAGATCGGTCTGCTGATCGACACCTACGACAAGCTGGGACTGGATGCCATCGCGCAGGTGAACCTGGGGGTGCGGACGCACCGCAACCGGCCGTTGACGGAGTTGGCGGCGATGAGCAGGCAGGTCATCGCGACACTGCTGACCCGCTGCGGCATCCCGGACTCGGGCGTCGGGCTCACGCAGTTCTTCGCCGACGGGGACGACTACACGCCCCGCACGTCGTCGGTGTCGCTGGCGGACCGGCCGCCGATGAACACCCTGCGGCCCTGACGGCGGGCGCGGCGAGCCGGGCACCTGGGGCCACCGGGCGTCGGCACGTTCGGGCAGTATCGATGCCGTGACACTGATCCTGCTGTACCTGGTCGTGCTGATCCTGGTGGCCACCGTGCTCTTCGGCGTCGGCAGCGTGCTGTTCGGCCGCGGCGAGCGGCTGCCCCCGCTTCCCAGGGGGACCACGGCGACGGTGCTGCCGGCGTCGGGCGTGACGGGTGCCGACGTGGAGGCGCTGAAGTTCGCGCAGTCGCTGCGGGGGTACAAGGCCAGCGAGGTGGACTGGGTACTCGACCGGCTGGCGCAGGAACTCGACCTGGTGCGTGGTGAACTCGCGGCGGTGCGGGCGGCACACGCCGCGGATCCCGACAGGCTCGACGGTGCTGCCGCGCGCGACGGGTCCGATCGGGCCGGTGTCGCCGTCAACGATGCTGCCGGGAACGATGCTGCCGGGAACGATGCCGCCGGGAACGATGCGGCCGACGACGGGGCCGACGGCGCGGCCGGGGGCGGCAAGGTCGCCGAGGTCGGCGAGGCGGCCGCAGCCGTGGACGCCAGGCCGGCGGGCGGGGGCGTGCACGCCCGCGCCGACGAGGCCGCCTCGGAACGATGAGCGGCGGCCCCGGCCCCGACGGGCTGATCCGCTGCGGTTGGATCGATTCCTCGCCGGAGCGTTGGGAGACACCGGATTCGGTGCTCTACCGCACCTATCACGACACCGAGTGGGGACGGCCGCTCCGCGGTGCCGGCGCGTTGTTCGAGCGGATGTCGCTGGAGGCGTTCCAGAGTGGGCTGTCGTGGCTGGTGATCCTGCGCAAGCGCGAGGGGTTCCGGCGGGCGTTCGCGGGCTTCGACGCCGAGCGGGTCGCCCGGTTCACCGACCGCGACGTCGAGCGGCTGCTGGCCGATGCCGGCATCGTCCGCAACCGCGCGAAGATCGAGGCCACCATCTCCAACGCCCGCGTACTCGCCGACCTGGACGTCGACCTGGGCGACCTGCTGTGGTCGTTCGCGCCCCCGGCGCGGCAGCGTCCGCAGACCATGGCCGACGTGCCCGCGGTGACCGACGAGTCGAAGGCCATGGCCAAGGAACTGAAGCGTCGTGGGTTCCGTTTCGTGGGCCCCACCACGGCCTATGCGCTCATGCAGGCGACCGGCATGGTCGACGATCACCTGGCGTCGTGTTTCGTGCCGGAGCGGGCCGGCCGGGGCGATTCTGCCTACGCGTGATGTCGCTTGGCCGGGTCTTTGCACACCGGACGCGCCGGATAGGGAAGAATGGCGGGAGTTGCAATGCAGTTCAGTGCCGGGTGCTGCCGACGGTGGGCGGCCTCGGTGAGACCGGCCCGCCCCCCGCGGGCCGGAACACGCGGAGGGAGCGCTCGATGGCAGCGATGAAGCCCCGGACTGGCGACGGTCCACTGGAAGCCACGAAGGAGGGGCGAGGCATCGTGATGCGCGTACCGCTGGAGGGCGGAGGGCGTCTGGTCGTCGAGTTGACCCCCGACGAGGCCGCCGCTCTCGGCGAGGAACTCAAGAACGTCACCAGCTAGCACCTCTGCGTTCGGCGTGACGGGCCCCGGCCCGTCACGCCGAACGTGCTAGTGGGCCACCTTGCGGTAGATCTCGAGGGTCTGCTCCGCGATGGCCGCCCAGGAGAACTCGTCGATGCAGCGCCGTCTGCCGGTGGCGCCGAACCGGGCGGCGCGTTCGGGGTCGGCGACCAGGTCGTTGACGGCCGCCGCGAGGTCGCGTTCGAACGTGTCGGTGGCCGCCGCATCGTAGTGCACCAGCAGCCCGGTCTCGCCGTCGGCGACCACCTCGGGGATGCCGCCGACGTCGGACGCCACGACCGCGGTCCCGCAGGCCATGGCCTCCAGGTTGACGATGCCCAGGGGTTCGTACACCGACGGGCACACGAAAACGGTTGCCGCGGAGAGGATCTCGCGGATCTGCTCGGTAGGTCGCATGTCCTGCACCCAGAACACCCCGCTGCGGGCCTCCTGGAGGCGCTCGACGGCACCCTTGACCTCGGCGGCGATCTCGGGCGTGTCGGGGGCGCCGGCGCACAGCACCAGCTGGACGTCGGGGGCGAAGTGGTGGGCGGCGGCGACCAGGTGGGCGACGCCCTTCTGCCGGGTGATGCGTCCGACGAACGCGACGATCGGCGCGGAGGTGTCGACGCCCAGCTCCTCCAGCACCGAGCTTCCTGCCTGCGGGGCCGCCGGGTACCAGACGTCGGCATCGATGCCGTTGCGCACCACGTGCACGCGGTCGGGGTCCAGGGCGGGATAGGTGGCCAGCACGTCGGCCCGCATGCCGGAGCTGACGGCGATGACGGCGTCGGCGGCCTCCACGGCGGTGCGTTCCACCCAGGAGGACACGCGGTACCCGCCGCCGAGCTGCTCGGCCTTCCACGGCCGCATGGGCTCGAGCGAGTGCGCGGTGAGCACGTGCGGCACGCCGTGCAGCAGGGCGGCGAGGTGGCCGGCCATGCCCGCGTACCAGGTGTGGGAGTGCACGACGGTGGCGCCCGCCGCCGCGTTCGCCATCACCAGGTCGGCCGACAGCGTGGACAGGGCGGCATTGGCCCCGGCGAGCGCGGGATCGGGTTTGGCGACGAACACGTCCGGCATCTGGGGCCGGTCGGCACCCATGCAGTGAACGTCGACGTCGCACAGGCGTTTCAGCTGCGCGACGAGTTCGGTCACGTGCACGCCGGCGCCGCCGTACACCTCGGGCGGATACTCTCTGGTCATCATGGCCACCCGCATGGGGACGACGGTAGTGGTCGCGCTGCCCCGACGCACCCATGGGGTCGATCCCGCGCGCGCCCCTCGCGGGGATGGGGCCGAATGGTCCGGTGCGGCCGCGTCGAGGGGGCATCGCGGGCACGGTGGGCCTTCGCGTCTCAGACACGGTGGCCGAATAGCCGCGAATGGCTGGCCCGCACCGGTGGTGGCCGATAGGTTTGAGACATGAGGGAATTGCCACACGTACTGGGCATCGTGCTGGCTGGGGGTGAGGGCAAGCGTCTCTACCCGCTGACGGCCGACCGAGCGAAACCGGCGGTTCCCTTCGGCGGCGCCTACCGGCTCATCGATTTCGTCCTGTCGAATCTCGTCAACGCGCGCTTCCTGCGAATCTGCGTTCTCACGCAATACAAATCGCATTCGCTGGACCGGCACATCTCGCAGAACTGGCGACTCTCCGGTCTTGCCGGCGAGTACATCACCCCGGTTCCGGCGCAGCAGCGGTTGGGGCCGCGGTGGTACACCGGCTCGGCCGACGCGATCTACCAGTCGATGAACCTGATCTACGACGAGGATCCCGACTACATCGTGGTCTTCGGCGCCGATCACGTCTACCGCATGGATCCCGAGCAGATGCTGCAGTTCCACATCGAGAGCGGGGCGGGGGCGACGGTCGCCGGCATCCGGGTGCCACGCGCGGAGGCCTCGGCGTTCGGCTGCATCGACGCCGACGACTCCGGCCGCATCCGCGCGTTCGTGGAGAAGCCGGCCAACCCGCCTGGCACGCCGGACGATCCCGAGCAGACCTACGCGTCGATGGGCAACTACATCTTCACCACGAAGGTGCTCATCGACGCGATCCGGGCCGACGCCGAGGACGACGACTCCGATCACGACATGGGTGGCAACATCATCCCGCGGTTGGTGGAGGACGGGATGGCCGCCGTCTACGACTTCAACGGCAACGAGGTGCCGGGGTCGACGGAACGCGATCACGGGTACTGGCGCGACGTCGGGACGCTCGACGCGTTCTACGACGCGCACATGGACCTGGTGTCGGTGCACCCGGTCTTCAACCTCTACAACAAGCGCTGGCCCATCCTGGGCCAGTCCGACAGCCTGGCGCCCGCGAAGTTCGTCAACGGCGGTTCGGCGCAGGAGTCGGTGGTGGGTGCCGGCAGCATCATCTCGGCGTCGTCGGTGCGCAACTCGGTGCTGTCGACCAACGTGGCCGTCGACGACGGTGCCATCGTCGAGGGCAGCGTGCTCATGCCGGGCGTGCGCATCGGTCGCGGCGCGGTGGTCCGGCACGCGATCCTGGACAAGAACGTCGTCGTGGGGCCGGGGGAGATGGTCGGTGTCGATCTGGACAAGGACCGGGAGCGATTCTCGATCAGCGCGGGTGGTGTCGTCGCCGTCGGCAAGGGTGTTTGGGTCTAAGCGGTCGGGGTATACCTCCTGAGCTGCGGTTCTGCGGCATCCTCAAGATTCGGTTACTGTGTCTAATCATTAGCCGACGCCACAGTTGGAGGTGTGATGCTCCGCGCTGACGACACCTACGACCCCCCTTCCGTCGGCATGGACTCCACCGGCGTCACCCTCGGCGCCCTCGCGGCGCACGGCAGCGCAGACGGGGCCACCGTCGCAGGTACCGGCGTGTCGGCCATGGCCTCCGGGGTGGCCGCCCTCCGTGCGCTGGCCGCGCGGCGGCCCCATGCCATGTTCGACGACCCGTTCGCCGCCCCGCTGGTGGAGGCACTGGGCGTCGAGTGCTTCACGCGCATCGCGTCGGGGACCACGCCCGACGACGCGGCGGCAGGCACGTGGGGCGTCGTCGCGGACGGCATGGCGGTGCGTACGCAGTTCTACGACGAATTCCTGGTGCACGCCATGCTGGCCGGCGTTCGTCAGGTGGTGATCCTGGCCAGCGGTCTGGACGCGCGCGCCTATCGGCTGCCGTGGCATCCCGGCACCGTGTTGTTCGAGGTCGACCGGCCCGACGTGCTCGCGTTCAAGGCGCGAGAACTACACGAGCTGGGCGCCTCGTCGCGGGCTCACGTGCGCTCGGTGGCTGCCGACCTTCCCGGTGACTGGCCGGATGCCTTGTGGTGCAACGACTTCGACCTGTCGGCGCCCACGGCGTGGGTCGCCGAGGGCCTGCTGGCCCAGATCACGCCCACCGCGGTGGACCTGCTGCTCGACCGGATCGCGGCGATGAGCGCACCGGGCAGCCGCTTGGCCCTGGACTGGCATCCCGACCTCGCCGTCGCCGACCCGGCCGACGTGTACTACCCGCACGGCCGCCGCGACGTCGACGCCTACCTGGCGGTCCGTGGGTGGACCACGTCCACCACGACGGCGGCGGAACGGGCCGCAGCCAGCGGCATCGACGTGCGGCCCGACGCGGCGCTCGCCGGCCTGTTCGGCGCCCGCCTCACCAGCGCCGTCCTGGGCTGACTCACCACACGCCGGGCAGCACCCGCCAGCGCACCTCGTTCGCGTACTCGCGATACCCGGCCAGGCCGTCGCGCAGCAGCGCTTCCTCGTCGAGGATGCGGGCTACGAACACCGGGACCGACGCCACCAGGCCGAGCCACCCCCACAGCGAGCCCAGGGCCGGGGGCGTGCCCACCGTCATGATCAGCGCGCCGAGGTACATCGGGTGGCGGACCACGCCGTACAGCCCCGTCGTCACGACGGTCTGGCCGTCCTCCACCCGCACCGTCGCCGCGGCGTAGTTGTTCTGCACGATCACCAGCTGTGACAGCAGCAGACCCGCACCCACCAGGACGTCACCGGCGATGACCGCCCACAGTGGCACCGACGACCACCCGTAGCGGTGGTCCAGCGCCGCCACCACGAACGTCGCGGCCCCCAGCGCGAACGTGAGCGTGATGATGAGCCGTTGCACCGGCCGCGGCTCGGCGGTGGGGCCCGCCGACATCCGGCGACGCAGTGCGTCGGGGTAGCGCACCGCGAGATACGCGCTGGGCGGCAGCGTCGTCGCGACGAACACGGCGAGGAACACCCACGCCTGCCAGTAGTCCGCGGTGCCCGCAGGCAGGAACAGCACGACGGCGAAGAACGCCGCACCCCCGACCGCCGACGCCAGGGCTCGACCGATCATCCCCATGACGTCCTCCTCATACCGCGTCGCGTCTGCGATACCACCAACCCGCCGCAGTCGTCAGCGCGACGGCGACCGCGCACAGCGCGATCACGGCCGCGGGTGACACGGCGCGCGGCGCCGTCGTGTGGGTCAGCGGTGACAGGTCGATCAGCCATTGCGGCAGCCGCAGCAGCGCCCCGAGATACAGGGCGGTCACGACGAACGTCACCGCCAGCCACCCCAGCGACGGTCGTCGCACCGCAACCGCCACGGCGGCGACGCCGGCCAGCACCGCCAGCGCGGGCACGTACGCCAGCCCCGCACCGACCAGCCGCACCACGGTCACCGGGTCGCCGGTGGTCAGACCCGCGCCCAGGCCGTTGCCCACGCCCGCACACAGCATCAGGACGGTGGCTCCCGACACCGCCGACGTCACCGCCGTGCCCAGCCATCGCCAACGCGACACGGCGCCCGCCAAGACGGCTTCGCCGAGGCCGGACCGCTCGTCGGCGTGGACCCGCAGGACGGCCGCGGTCACGTAGCCGCCGGCTGCGGCGGCCAGGAACTGGGTCATGGTGGTGTGGACGCCGTCGGTGCCCTGCGCGCCAAGCACTCTCGCGATCACCTCGTTTCCGGCTGCGGCATCGAGCAGGGCCTTGGTCATCGACCCCAGGGTCAGGCCGGCCAGCAGCAAGCCCACCGCCCAGCCGACCAGCTGGCCGCGCTGCAGGACGAGGTGCAGTCCCACCACGGTGCGCACCCCGCGCGCGCCCGGCCGGTCGCCAGTGGCCGCGAACGTGCCGGAGTCGTATTGGCGGCGGCTCTCCAGTGTCGCGGCGAGCGCCACCAACACCGTGCTCAGCGCCAGCAGCAGGGCCAGTGGCCACCAGCGCACGTCGACGAAGGCCCGCATCTGTTGTGCCCAGGCGATCGGCGACAGCCAGCTCAGCGCGCTGCCCGAGTGGTCGATGACGTCGCCGACGCCACGCACCAGCGTCGCGGCCGCCAGCGTCGCCATGGCCACACCGGTGGCGGCGCGCGCCTGCCGCCACAGCTGGCCGGTGACGGCGGCGACGGCCCCGAAGACGGTGGCCGTCGCGGCCACGCCGGTGCACATCGCCGCGGAATCGACGACGGCCGATCCCGTCGCCGACATCGCCGCGGTGGCCAGGATCGCCAGGGCGACGTTCGCCGCGCCCATCACCGCGAGGGCCGCGGCGGTGCGGGCGTACCGTCCGATGGGGGCCGCCATGACGAGTTCGGCGACGCCGCTCTCCTCGTCGGCGCGCGTGTGCCGGATCACGGTCAAGATCGCCAGGATGGCGGCGGCGGCGATCAGGGTGAGCATCAACTCGTTGGCCACCATGGCGCCGAGGTCGGTCTGGTCGCCGCCGAAACTGGGCCCGCTCAACATGATTCCCGCGGGCGTCTGCAGCAGGTCGACGCGTGCCTGCCGCTGCGCCCGGTCGGGGTAGGCCAGCTCGATGGCGACGGGGGCGTACGCCGTCAGCGCCACCAGGGCCGCGATCCACACGGACAGGCGGATCCGGTCGCGGCGAACGGCCAGGCGGATCAACGTGACGGTGCCGGTCCACGGACCCGTCGCGGCGGCGTGCTTGGCCACGCGGGCAGGCGTGGTCGTCGTCATCGCCGTGCTGCCTGGTATTCGCGCAGGAAGACGTCCTCCAGCGACGCCGGCGCCACCGTCAACTCGTCGATGCCCGCGCGCACCAGATCGGCCATCGCGCGGTCGAGGTCGTCGGGTGCGACCGAGAAGGTCAGGGTGCCTTGTTCGTCGCGGGCGTCGCGGTCGTCGCGGAGGTCGTGGACGTAGGTGGCCTGCGCGATGTCGGGCGCCGCGGTGCGCGTGCGTACGGTGACGGTGGTGCGCATCAGGTGTCGCACGTCCTGCAGTGAGCCGCTGCGCACGGTGCGGCCGGCGCGCACGATGGTGACGTCGTCGCACAGTCGCTCCACCTCGGCCAGCACGTGACTGGACAGCAGCACGGCCGCCCCGGCGTCGGCGACCTCGCGGACGGACCGCTGAAAGGCCCGTTCCATCAACGGGTCCAGCCCCGACGTCGGCTCGTCGAGGATGAACAACTCGGCGCGCGTGCTGAAGGCGGCCACGATGGCGACCTTCTGCCGGTTGCCCTTGGAGTACGTGCGTGCGGTCTTGTACGGGTCCAGTTCGAAGCGTTCGATGAGTTCGTCGCGTCGCCGGGTGTCGACGCCGCCGCGCGTGGCCGTCAGGAACTCGATGGCCTGCATGCCGGTCAGGTTGGGCCAGAGCGTGACATCGCCTGGGACGTAGGCGATCCGGCGGTGCAGGGCCACGGCGTCGTGCCAGGGGTCGCCGCCGAGCAGGCGGACGGTGCCGCCGTCGGCGCGCAACAGTCCCAGCAGCACGCGAATGGTGGTGGACTTGCCCGCTCCGTTGGGGCCCAGGAAGCCGGCCACGGCGCCGGGCGCGACGCTCAGATCGAGACCGTCGAGGGCCCTGGTCCTGCCGAACCGCTTGGTCAGTCCCCGAACGTCGACGGCTGCGGTCGCGTCATTCATCGTGGTCTCCTCCCGGGTGGGTGAACGGTGTTCCGTGCCTTCGTTGTTCGAGGAACGCCTGGTACATGGTGTCGTCGGCCAACAAGCCGTGGGTGTAGAGCTCGAGGGCGGGCAGCACCATCTGCTCGCCGTAGTCGCGCAGGACGGCTCGGACGTCGCCGGGATCGTCGTGCATCTGCAGGAACAGCAGGAATCCGCCGCCCCCGGCCAGGGCCAGGAACCGGGCTCGGGCGTCGGGATCGTCGCTGGCCTTGACGGTGCCGGCCCGGACGCCCTCTTCCAGGTACGCGCGGGTGTTGTCCATCATGGTGTGCCACAGCATCTTCGCGAGTTCTCCTCCGGTCTGGAGGGTGCGCATCAGGTAGGCCATCAGCGGGGCGTAGTCCTCGATCTCGGCCAGTTGGCCGAGCCACGTTGCCGGGTCCGACGTGCGGATGGTCTCGCTCTTGCCGCGGCGGATGGTCTCGGCGACGTGGTCGTCACATGCCTTGCGCAGTCCGTCCTTCGAGCCGAAGTGGTGGTTCACCAGGCCCGGGCTCACCCCGGCCGCCGCGGCGATGGCCCGCACGCCCACCCCGAAGCCGTCGCGGCCGAAGAGTTCGATGGCGGCGTCGCGGATGCGGGCCGCCGCGGTCAGATCGTCGACTGAACGCATGTTCAGCAGACTAAACACGCGTTCAGTCAGCGGTCAAGGAGATGCCGCGTCAAGAAATCGTCAAGAAGCCGCGCCGCCTAAGGGAGCGGAGGCGGCGGAGACACGGAGAGGGGCGCGAGGGCTAGTCGCGAGCGGCGGCCAGCAGACCGTCGCCCAGCGGCACGAGGACCGGGGTCAACCGCTCGTCCTCGGCGATCAGGCGGGCTGCCTCACGCACCGCCGTGACGTCCTTGTCCGACGCCGATGCGTCGCCGGCCCGACCGCCGAGCGCGGCCCGGTGCACGACGATCGCACCACCGGCGCGCAGCAACCGCACTCCCTCGGCCACGAACGCCGGCTGATCGGCCGGCTCGGCGTCGATGAACACCAGGTCGTAGGACTCGTCGGCCAGCCGGGTGAGCACCTCCTGCGCGCGCCCGCCGATCAGGCGCGTACGTCCCGGCGCGATCCCGGCTTCGGTGAACGCCTGCTTGGCCAGCCGCTGGTGCTCGGGTTCCACGTCGATGGTGGTCAGCACGCCGTCCTCGCGCATGCCCGCCAGCAGCCACAGCCCTGAGATGCCGGCACCCGTCCCCACCTCGACCACTGCCTTCGCGCTCGCCAGCCGCGCCAGCACGCTGAGCAGCGCACCCACCGCGGGGGTCACCGCGCCGACCCCGCTATCGTCGGCACGTTCCCTGGCCGCCGCGGTGATCGCGTCCTCGGTGATCGACTGCTCGGCGTGCGCCAGGATCGATTCGGAGCGGCTCTGCCGCGGGGCGTCGGTGCTGGCCATGCCCGCAGCGTAGAGGACCTCCTGAACCGCGCCGCGCGACACGCCCGCCGCCCGCCCCGTGATCGAATCGAAACCGCCGTGTTCGTGCACGTCAACGCGGGGTAACACGCTTTCTCAGGAAAAGTTCAGTTTGCTCATATGCCAACCTCACCACGGTACGAAATGTTGTGTCCCATGAACGACGGCGCAGTGTCCCCATCCGGTCTACACCGCGGGAATTCTCGTGCCGGCGAGACCGTTGATCCACGCGTCGACACCACCCGAGATCTGGAGGATCCGACGACCACCACCTCGCCCACCACCTCGCCCACCGCCTCGCCCGCGGCCGCCACGGGGACCTCCGTGGCGTCCCCCGTCTTCATGGCGCACCTCGAGCATCCGGGCACGTCGGACTGGGTCGAGACCACCGACGAACTCACCGGCACCGCCGTGTTCGACGCGACCGGGGACCAGACCACGATGCCGTCGTGGGACGAGCTGGTGCGTCAGCACGCCGATCGCGTGTATCGGCTGGCCTACCGCTTGTCCGGCAACCAGCACGATGCCGAGGACCTCACGCAGGAGACCTTCATCCGCGTGTTCCGATCGGTGCAGAACTACCAGCCGGGCACGTTCGAGGGCTGGCTGCACCGCATCACCACCAACCTCTTCCTGGACATGGTCCGGCGTCGCGGCCGCATCCGCATGGAGGCGCTGCCCGAGGACTACGACCGCGTCCCGGCGTCGGACCCCAACCCCGAGCAGATCTTCCACGACGCCCGGCTGGGCCCCGACCTGCAGGCCGCCCTCGACTCGCTGGCGCCGGAGTTCCGCGCCGCGGTCGTGCTGTGCGACATCGAAGGCCTGTCCTATGAGGAGATCGGCGCGACCCTCGGCGTCAAGCTGGGTACCGTCCGCAGCCGCATCCACCGCGGTCGGCAGGCGCTGCGCGACCACCTCGCCGCCCACTCGGACGCGGGAAGCGCGATGGGCGAACGCCACGCGCGTTCGGCCTGAGCCACGCCGACGCTCCCGGGTGTCTGGCGCGCCCGAGCGCGCTACATTCGAGGAGGAACGCGTCGCACCGTGCGAGGGACCGGAAGGGAGCTGGGTGATGGTCGACCCGGGAGACGTCTTTCGGCGGGCATTCTCGTGGCTCCCCGCTCAGTTCGCGTCGCAGAGCAGCGCCCCCGTGGGGCCGCGCCAGTTCGGCTCCACCGAGCACCTGTCGACCGAGGCCATCGCGGCGTTCGTCGACGGCGAGCTGAGCATGAAGGGCCATCTGCGCGCGGCGGGGCACCTGTCGCAGTGCGCCGAGTGCGCGGCGGCCGTCGACGCCCAGGGGCAGGCGCGCACCGCGTTGCGGGAATCTTGTCCCATCTCCGTACCTACGTCGCTGCTCGGTGCGTTGTCGCAGATCCCGCACCATCCGATACCGGACCCGCAGTCGGAAGAAGAGCGGCAACGGTTAGCTGACGAGGCGCTGCGGCAGCGTCGCAGGCGTCGGTAGGCTGGCATTTCAATCGGTTTCGACACCGCGTTCCGGTCAGGCGAAGGGCCGGCGGACGCCATCATGGGGAGATACGCGTGAGCAATCAGGACCAGACCGGCAACGGGCACCGCATGGCACCGCGGCCGGTCGAACGCCCGCCCGTCGATCCCACCCAGGCCCGCGCATTCGGTAGGCCCGCGGGCTTCCAGGGCTCCTTCGTCGGCGCCGACCAGCATCCGGGCCAGGGTGAGTTCACGCCGAAGAACCAGCCGCCGGATCCCGTCCTCGCCGAGGCCTTCGGCAGGCACGGCGCCACCGAGACGCTCCAGCGCCACCCCGCCGACGCCGGCGCGCTGGACGCCGAACGCGCCAGTGCGGCCGAGACCCCACCCGATCCGTGGCGCGACCCGTCGGCGACGCCGTCGCTGGGTACCCCCGCGGTCGAGCACACCGCCCCACCGGTCGCGCCGGTGCCCGCAGGCAAGCTCGGCGTCCGCGACGTGCTGTTCGGTCGCCGGGTGTCCTGGACGGCACTGGGCCTGCTGGCCATCATCGCCCTGCTCATCGGCATCGGCGGCGGTTGGATCGGCCGCACCACCGCCGAGGTCGTCTCGGCGTTCACCACGTCCAAGGTGACACTCGAGACCGACGACAACCCGCAGGGCGACGCCGGCCGGTTCGCCACGGTGGCCAAGGCCGTCGCCGACTCGGTCGTCACCATCGAGGCCACCAGCAAGACCGAGGGGTCCCAGGGCTCCGGCGTCGTGGTCGACGGCCGCGGCTACATCGTGACCAACAACCACGTCATCTCCGAGGCCGCCCAGAAGCCTGCCGACTTCAAGCTCACCGTCGTGTTCAACGACGGCAAGGAGGTCCCGGCCAACCTCGTCGGCCGCGACCCCAAGACCGACCTCGCCGTGCTCAAGGTGGACAACGTCGACAACCTGTCGGTCGCGCGCCTCGGCGACTCCGAGAAGATCGTCGTCGGGGAAGAGGTGATCGCCGCCGGTGCCCCGCTGGGCCTGCGCAGCACGGTCACCCACGGCATCGTCAGCGCCCTGCACCGCCCCGTCCCGCTGTCGGGCGACGGTTCGGACACCGAGACCGTGATCGACGGCGTGCAGACCGACGCCTCCATCAACCACGGCAACTCCGGTGGCCCGCTGATCAACATGAATTCCGAGGTGATCGGGATCAACACTGCCGGAAAGTCGTTGTCCGACAGTGCAAGTGGCCTCGGCTTCGCCATCCCGGTGAACGAGGTGAAGACCGTGGTGGAGACCCTCATCAAGGACGGCAAGATCGCCCATCCGACGCTGGGCCTCACCGCGCGCTCGGTGAGCAACTCGGTGGCCTCCGGCGCACAGGTCGCCAACGTCAAGGTCGGCGGCCCCGCCGAGCGGGCCGGCCTGCTGGAGAACGACGTCGTGGTGAAGGTCGGTGACCGCAAGGTGGCCGATGCCGATGAGTTCATCGTCGCGGTGCGCCAGCTCAAGATCGGTCAGGAAGCCCCCATCGAGGTCATGCGTGACGGCCGCCCCGTCACCCTGCAGATCACCCCTGGCTCCGACCTCGACCAGCCCAACCAGTAGCGATGTTCGGCAACATCGGCTGGGGGGAGATGCTGATCCTGGTGATCGCCGGCCTGGTGATCCTCGGACCCGAGCGCCTTCCGGGCGCCATCCGCTGGACCTCGGGCGCGGTGAGGCAGGCCAAGGACTATCTCAGCGGCGCCACCAGCCAGCTGCGGCAGGATCTGGGCCCGGAGTTCGAGGACCTGCGGCAGCCGCTGTCGGAGTTGCAGAAGCTGCGTGGCATGACGCCGCGCGCCGCGATCACCAAGCATCTGCTCGACGGCGACGACTCGTTCCTCACCGGCGTCTTCGACAAGCCGGGGGAGCAGACCTCGGCCGATGCGTCCGCGACCGGCGGCAACGGATCGGGCCCCACCGCGGAGAAGCCGCACTCGGCGCCGCCGCCCGTGCCGCCACCGGCGCCGCCCCACGTGCCCGGCTTCACGCCGTTCGACAGCGACGCGACGTAGCGGCGCGGCTACCGCCCGGCGGGATCGAGCCCCAGCGACATGCCGGCGAGGCCGCGCTTGCGGGCCGACAGCGCGTCGGCCACCTTGCGCAGCTCCTTGCCCGCCGCCGAATCCGGGGCCGACAACACCAGTGGCACACCGGCGTCGCCCGCGGCGACCAGGCCGGGATCCAGCGGCACCTGGCCGAGCAGTGGCACGTCGGCGCCGACCGCGCGCGTCAGGCTCTCGGCGACCTGCCGGCCACCGCCCTCGCCGAACAGTTGCATCGTGGTGCCGTCGGGTAGCAGCAGACCCGACATGTTCTCCACCACGCCGGCGATGCGTTGCCGCGTCTGCAGCGCGATGGCGCCGGCGCGCTCGGCCACCTCGGCCGCGGCCAACTGCGGCGTGGTCACCACCAGGATCTCGGCACCCGGGATCAGCTGCGACACCGAGATCGCGATGTCGCCGGTGCCCGGCGGCAGGTCGAGCAGCAGCACGTCGAGGTCGCCCCAGTAGACGTCGGCGAGGAACTGCTGCAGCGCCCGGTGCAGCATCGGACCGCGCCACACCACGGGCGTGTTGCCCTGGGTGAACATCGCGATCGAGATGACCTTCACGTCGTGTGACACCGGCGGGATGATCATCGAGTCGACCTGCGTGGGGCGATCCGCGGTGCCGATCATGCGGGGTACGGAGTGGCCGTAGATGTCGGCGTCGAGCACGCCCACCGACAGTCCGCGCGCGGCCATGGCGGCCGCCAGGTTCACCGTGACGCTGGACTTGCCGACGCCACCCTTGCCGGAGGCCACGGCGTAGACGCGGGTCAGCGAGCCCGGCTGGGCGAAGGGGATCACGGGCTCGCGGGAGTCGCCGCGCAGCAGCTTGCGCAACTCGGCACGTTGCTCGTCGTCCATCACGTCGAGCGTCACCCGGACCGCACCGGTGCCCGGGACGTCGGAGACGGCCTGCGTGACGCGGTCGACGATCTCGGTCTTCTTGGGACACGCGGAGGTGGTGAGGTACACCTCGACGTGCACGCCGTGGTCGTCGTCGACCGTGACGTTCTTGACCATGCCGACTTCGGTGATCGGCCGGCGCAGCTCGGGATCGACGACCTTGCCCAGCGCCGCGCGGACGGCGGGTTCGAGGTCTTTGGCTGTAGAGGACATCACCGCGAGTCTAGGCCGCGGCGGGCGGCCACGGTCCAACGGCCGTGAACCAGGTCAGGCCGGAGGCGGGCCCGGCACGGCGCCGGGGGTCTGCAGTCCGAGCGGGCCGGGTGCCGGCAGTCCCAGCGGGCCGGGAGCAGGGGCGGGCACCGGACCGAGTGGCGGGGCCGGTGCCGGGCCGAGGAGCGGGGCCGGCGGCGGAGCGAACGGGGGTGGCGGGAAGGGCGGTGCGAACGGGGCGGGTGCCGGGGCCTCCGGCGGCGATGCCGGCGTGCCCTGCAGGCAGAACACCGCGCAGTTCTGTTGCGCGCCTGCGGCCGCCGGGCCCGGCAGCGGTCCGGGCGCCGAACCGGGTGCCCCCAGCTGACCGGCGGTGTTCATCCCGCCCGCGATGTCGAACAGCGGCGTCACGGCCAGCGGATCGTTCGACGGCAGCCCCATGGCGTTGCCGGGAAGTCCCGGGCCGAGACCCTCCGGGTTGCTGGCCAGGTGGACGTCGGAGATGGGCGGTGGGGGACCCGTGATGGGCGGCAGGTCCACCGGCTCCACTCCGGTGGCGTAGGCGGCGGCCCAGCCGAGGACGTTCTGGGCATAGGCCATCGAGTTGTTGTAGCGCAGGATCGCGGTCAGCACCTGCGACTGGTCCCGCAGGTTCAGGCCGCCGCTGCACAGGTAGCGCGCGGCCGCCAACGATGCGTCGTACACGTTCTGCACGTCGGCCTTGCCGTCACCGTCGCCGTCGGAGGCATACCGCGCCCACGTCCCCGGCAGGAACTGCATGGGTCCCATCGCGCGCGCGTACGTCACCCGGCCGGCCTGCACGCTGTGCACGATCACCTCGTTGCCCGGCAACGTGCCGTCGAGGCTGGGGCCGTAGATGGGTTGCACCACGGTGCCCGTGGCGTCGGTGGCGCCGCCGTTGGCGTGCCCCGACTCGATGCGGCCGATGCCGGCCAACAGGTTCCAGCTGACGCCGCAGCCCGGGTAGGCCGACGCCATCATGCGTTCGGCGTTGCGGTACGCCTTGAGCGCGACCATGGGGATGCGCAGCGAGCCGACGGGTGCCATCACGATGGGCGGCGGCGGGGGCGAGGGGTTCGCCAGCGCGACGCGCACGGGCTTGAACGGTTTGGCCGCGGCGATCACCTTGGCGCCGCCGGTGTTTCCGGCGTCGGCGCCGGCGGTGGCGACCGCCGCCAGCGGCGTGTAGCCGTCGGCACTGACCTGGTGCCGTGCGGCCGGGGCGGCACCGCCGACGGCTCCCAGCAGCACCACCGGCGCCAGCACGGCGACGCCGAAGGCGGGTGAGCGGACCGCGCGGCTCGCGCGACGGCGCCATGCCGTCCAGCCCTCGCGTCCCCCCGCCGGTCCTCTGAAGTGCACGTCACCGTCCTCGAAGCCCAAAGATCGTGTGGACCACGTCACCATACCCAGTGCTGATTCCGGTGTTGCAGGAATGCAACAGAGTGGTTGCGGTCAACGATCGGGACTAGCGACCGGCACTCTCCGGATCGGTACCCGGGTCGGTCGACACGGTGTCGGATTCGGGGTGGGATCCGGTGTCGGTGTCGGTGTCGGTGTCGGTGTCGGTGTCGGACCCGGTGTCCGTCTGCGTGGCCGGCGCGGCGGCGCGGGCGGCCGGCTTGTGCTTCTTGTCCGACTTCGACTTTCCGGCCTTCGGGGGCACGAGTTCGTTGAGGGCGTCGCGCAGGTCCTCGAGTTCGCGGCGCAGGTAGTCGCGGGTGACCACCTCACCCACCGCCAGGCGCAGCGACGCGAGCTCGCGAGCGAGGAACTCGGTGTCGGCCTTGGTCTGCTGGGCCCGGCGCCGGTCCTCCTCGAGCGAGACGCGGTCGCGGTTCTCCTGCCGATTCTGGGCCAGCAGGATCAACGGCGCGGCGTAGGCCGCCTGGGTCGAGAACGCCAGGTTCAGCAGGATGAACGGGTAGGGGTCCCACTGCAGGTGCACCGACACCAGATTGAGCGCGATCCACACGATCACGATCACGGTCTGGATCGCGAGATACCTTCCGGTGCCGAGGAATCGGGCGATCGATTCGCTGACCTTGCCGACGGCCTCCACGTCGAAGCGCGGTGTCAGGCGACGACCGCCCACGCGAGGGGTGTCCAGGCGGGAGCGGGACGAGTCGGTCACGACGGCGTCCCTGGCGCGACGTCGGTCATGGGCAGCTCGGGCTCCTCAGCGCTCACGCGCCAGTCGTGTGGCAGCAGATGGTCGAGCACGTCGTCGACGGTGACGGCGCCCAGGAGGTGGTTCTCCTCGTCGACCACCGGACCGCACACCAGGTTGTAGGCCGCGAAGTAGCGCGTCAGCGCCGCCAGCGACGTATCCGGTGCCAGGTTCGGCAGGTCCTTGTCGAGGATGCCGCTGACCAGCGTCGCCGGCGGCTCCCGCAGCAAGCGCTGCAGGTGCACGCAGCCCAGGTAGCGGCCGGTGGGGGTGGCGGTCGGAGGCCGCACCACGAACGTCAGCGAGGCCAGCGCGGGGGTCAGGTCCGGGTCGCGCACGCGTGCGAGTGCCTCGGCCACGGTGGTGTCGGGCGCGACGACGACGGGTTCGGAGGTCATCAGACCGCCCGCGGTGTCGGGGGAGTGCTTGAGCAGCCGGCGCACCGGCTCGGAATCCTCGGGGTCCATGCGGGCCAGCAGCACCTCGGCGCGGGACGCGTCGAGTTCGGCGAGCAAGTCCGCGGCGTCGTCGGGATCCATCTCCTCGAGCACGTCGGCGGCGCGTTCGGTGTCGAGTTGCTCCAGCAGGTCGGCCTGCTCGGTCTCGGGCAGCTCCTGCAGGATGTCGGCGAGCCGCTCGTCGCCGAGGGCGTTGATCACCTCGTAGCGCCGCTTGGACGGCAGCTCGCGGATGGCGTCGGCGACCTCGATGGGGCGTTGGCCTTCGAACTGGGCGAGCAGCTGGGCGACCCCCTGCCCGGGGAGCGCCAACGCCGACGGCGTCAGACCGGCCACGTTCTTCCAGTCGACGACGTGGACGGTGGTGCGCCTGCCGAGCCGCCGGTGGCTGCGCACGGCCACGCGCGTCACCAGCCAGTCGCGGGAACGCACCTGTTCGATGCCGAGGTCGACGACGATCACGTCGACGCCTGCGATGGTGGGGTGCTCGGGGTCGTCGACGCGCACCCGGGTGTCGAGCACCTGGCCCAGCACCAGCACCTCGCCCGGGCGTTGCGCGAAGCGGCGCAGCGACACGTTGCCGGTGACCAGCGTGACGGCATCGGGTTCGATGGACGTGACGCGCAGGATGGGGACGAAGATCCGTCGGCGAGTGAGCAATTCGACGACGAGGCCGAGCACGCGGGGCTGCTGTTTGACGATGCTGATGCTGATCACGACGTCTCGGACGCGACCGATGGACTCACCGTCCGGGCCCAGGACCACCAGCCCTGCAAGCCGGGCCGCGTAGACCCTGTTCACCGCCGCCATGTGTCAAAGGGTAGAGAGTGTTGCCGTGGATAACCGCTATCGCCCCCGCCGAACCTGCTTGTCGGTTCCTGGCAGCAGCGCCAAGATGATCGACAAGGCACGGCGGCTGCCGGCCGACGAGGTGTTCCTGGATCTCGAGGACGCCGTGGCGCCCGAGGCGAAGGCAGAGGCGCGCGGCCGCGTGGCGGCGGCGCTCGCGGGTGGGGGCTGGGGCGGTCAGCTGCGGGGCGTGCGGGTCAACGACTGGACGACGCCGTGGACGCACGCCGACGTCATCGAGGTAGTCGCGGCCGCGGGCGCCCATCTGGATCTGATCGTGCTGCCGAAGGTGTCCGACCCGTCCCACGTGCACGCACTGGATCTGCTGCTCTCGCAGTTGGAGGCCACTCACGGATTGCCGCACGGGCGCATCGGCATCGAGGCGCAGATCGAGGACGCGGCGGGGCTCAGCGCGGTCGACGCCATCGCCGCCGCGCCGCGGGTGCAGGCGCTGGTGCTCGGCCCCGCCGACATGATGGCGAGCCTCAACATGCGCACGTTGGTGGTCGGTGAGCAGCCCGAGGGATACGACGTCGGCGACGCGCACCACTACGTGCTGATGCGCATCCTGGTCGCCGCGCGCGCCCACGGGATCAACGCCATCGACGGTCCGTTCCTGAAGGTGCGGGACACCGCGGCCTTCCGCCGGGTCGCGGCCCGCTCGGCGGCGCTGGGTTACGACGGCAAGTGGGTGCTGCATCCCGACCAGATCGCCGCGGGCAACGAGGTGTTCAGCCCGCGGCAGGCCGATTACGACCACGCCGAGTTGATCCTCGAGGCCTACGAGTGGCACACGTCGCGGGCGGGCGGTGCACGTGGCGCGGTGATGCTCGGCGACGAGATGATCGACGAGGCGAGCCGCAAGATGGCGCTGGTCATCGCGGGCAAGGGGCGGGCCGCGGGCATGCCCCGCACCACACCGCCGTTCGAGCCGCCGGCACGCGGCTAGATGGTGCTGAAGTCGTAGCCGTCGCTGCCGGGGTCGGCGGCCATCACGACCGCGAAGAAGACCAGGTACGCCACGATGGTCACCACCGAGATCACGATGCTCGCGATCGCCATGCCGCGGCCGGGTTGCCCGGTGCGCTTGGTCTCGGTCATCGCGACGATTCCCAGGATCAAGCCCACGACCGGGGGGATCAGGCACAGGCACGCCCCGCCGGCCAGGCCGACGAGGGATGTCACCAGGGCCGCGATGGCCTTGCCGTTGGTGCCCTGCGGCGGCGCTGCCCGGTAGGGGTCGTAGGGCGGGTATGCGCCGGGCCAGCCGCCCTGCGGCGGCGGATGGGGAGACGGATACGGGGGCTGCTGGGGTCCGAAGCCGGGCGGCGGGTAGTACACCGGGGGTGGCAGCCCGGGCGCGGGTTGTCCCGTGCCCGGTGGGGGCGCCCCGGGCGGCGGCGTCGCGTCGGCGGGATAGTCCACCGGAGCGTAGGGGTCGTACGGCGTCGACTTCTCCAGCGGGGCGAATTCCTGGGCGTGCGACGGCTGCTCGGGTCGTTCGTCTACCACGTGTTCGCCGCCTTCCCGATGACGATCATGGTCGCCAACAACGTCAGGGCCCCCACGACGATCGCAGCGTACGCGAGCGCGCGGCCCCGCCCGCCGTGAACGCTGATCTGGTTGAGGGCCACGACGGCCAGCCCCACCCCGAGCAGCGATCCGACGCCGAACAGCGTGAGCACCGACGACGCGAAGGCGACGACGGCCAGGCGGTTGAGCCGTGGCGCGTGGTCGGCCGTGGTCATCGGGAGCCTTGCGATCGGGGAGTGGCGATCAGGGAGTGGCGTTCAGCGAGTGCAGGCTCAGCACGCCGACGAAGAAGATCACCACGATCACGTAGAGCACCAGGGTGCCCGCGCCCACGCAGATGCCGCCGATGGCCAGGCCCCTGCCACGTTCACCGGACTTCTTGATCTGGCCGAGAGCCATGATGCCGAGCACGATGCCGGCGATGGACCCGATGACGCCGATGATGCAGAACAGGCTCAGCGGCAGCCCGACCCCCGCACTGACGAGGGACGCGACGGCCAGGTTGTTGTTGTTGGGCGGCGGTCCGAACTGCGGCGGTCCGTACGGCGCCGCTCCGTACTGGGGCGGTGGCGGGTAGCCCGGCGCGCCGTAGCCCACCGGCGGTGCACCGTAGGGCGGCGGGGGGGTGGCGAATCCCGGGTGGCTCGCCGCGGTTCCCGACGGGTCGTAGGGCGTGTGCTCGTACGGCGCACCGTAGGGCGGGGGTGCACCGTACTGGGGGGCACCGTACTGGGGTGCACCGTATTGGGGGGCGCCGTGTTGGGGCGCACCGTACGGGGGCGCGCCGCCGTACTCGGGGACCCCGTATGGCGGCGGTGCACCGTAGGCCGGTGACCCGTGATCGGGCGCGCCGTAGGGCGGCGGGGCCTGATAGGTCGGTACGGGGTGAGCGGGGTGCGCGGACCCCGGCGGCGCGTCCTGCGGCGCAGGCTCCGGGTCGGTCGCGCCGCGAGGCAGGTCGTGGGCGCGCGTCGGCTCGTCGGATCGGGGCAGGTCGCCGCTGGGTGACCGGTCCCCGGTGGCCGCCTCCGCCGGGCCCGCCTGCGGGTCGGATGGGGACGTCGGTTCGCCGCCTGAGCCCTCGCTCGTCATGGCGTCAAACCTAGCGCACGTGCCGAAGGCGAACGCTGAGCGCGAATCCGGGGCACGATGATCGACACGTGCCAGGGCGCGATGATCGACCTGTGCCAGGGCACGATGATCGACCTGCGCCAGGGCACGATGTGGCCGGGTGCGACGTTGTGAGTGCACAGGCCATACCTTCGACTCCAAAGGAGAGCACGATGACCAGCCCCCTTCAACCTGGGCCGAAGCCGGGTCGCGGAGGACCGGCAGGGTTGCCCACGCCGCCCAAGGGGTGGCCCATCGGGTCCTATCCCACCTACGCCGAGGCGCAGCGTGCCGTGGACTACCTGTCGGATCAGCAGTTCCCGGTGCAGCAGGTGACCATCGTCGGCGTCGACCTGATGCAGGTCGAGCGCGTCACCGGCCGCCTGACGTGGCCCCGCGTGCTCGGCGGCGGCGCCTTGACCGGCGCCTGGCTGGGCCTCTTCATCGGTCTGGTGCTCGGCTTCTTCAGCCCGAGCCCCTGGGGTTCGCTCATCGCGGGTCTGATCGCCGGTGTGTTCTTCGGCTTGATCACCTCGGGCTTGCAGTACGCAATGGCAAGGGGCACCAGGGATTTCAGCTCGACCATGCAACTGGTTGCGGGTCGCTACGACGTGCTGTGTGATCCCCAGAGCGCGGAGCAGGGACGGGATCTGCTGGGGCGCTTGGCCATCTGACCCGGCCGCGGGCGGTGCCCGCGCACGGGTGCGCCGCAGGTCACGATTGTGGCCGATTTGGCGGCGCGCGGTGCGAGAGTGTTGCACATCACGCGCAATTCGCTCTACGGTTTGCGCGCGGGACATTCCCGCGAACGCCTGATCGGAGGCTGTTGTGCGCGCTCGGCGGCTGTGCGCTGCGTCGTTGGTTGCGTTGACGGCGGCCGTGTCCGCCTGCAGCTCGAGCAGCGGCGGCACCGTCATCAACTTCTACACACCCGCAAGCGAGATGGCGACGTTCACCGCGGTGGCCAAGCGCTGCAACGAGCAGCTCGGCGGTCGCTTCACCATCAAGCAGGTCACGCTTCCCAAGGGCGCCGACGATCAGCGATTGCAGCTGGCGCGCCGGCTCACCGGGAACGACAGGTCGCTCGACGTGATGGCGCTCGACGTGGTGTGGACGGCGGAGTTCGCCGAAGCCGGTTGGGCGTTGCCGCTTTCCGACGATCCGTCGGGTCAGGCCGAGGTCGACGCCCGCGACGACACCCTGCCCGGGCCGCTCAAGACCGCCGAATGGCAGGGCCGGTTGTACGCCGCGCCCATCACGACGAATACCCAATTGCTCTGGTACCGGCCAGATTTGATGTCACAGGCCCCCGCGACGTGGGACGAGATGGTCGCCGAGGCCACGCGCCTGCACGCGGCGGGCAAGCCGAGCTGGATCGCGCTGCAGGCCAAGCAGTACGAGGGCCTCATGGTGTGGTTCAACACGTTGCTCGAGAGCGCCGGCGGGCAGGTCCTGTCCGACGACGGACGCACCGTCACGCTCACCGACACCCCCGAGCACCGCGCCGCGACGGTCAAGGCCTTGCAGATCATCAAGTCGGTGGCGACCGCTCCGGGCGCCGATCCGTCGATCACGCAATCCGACGAGGGCACCGCGCGGCTGGCGCTCGAACAGGGCAACGCCGCGCTCGAGGTGAACTGGCCCTTCGTGTTGCCCTCGATGCTGGAGAACGCCGTCAAGGGCGGGGTGTCCTTCCTGCCGCTGAACGAGGTGCCCGAGCTGCAAGGCAGCATCGGCGACACGGGCAGCTTCTCGCCGACCGACGAACAGTTCCAGGTGGCCTACGACGCCAGCAAGAAGGTGTTCGGCTTCGCCAACTATCCGGGCGTCATCCCGGGACGGCAGGCCAAGGTGACCCTCGGCGGGCTCAACCTCGCCGTCGGCAAGAACACCCAGCACCGCGACCTCGCCTTCGAGGCCATCCGGTGCCTGCGCAGCGCCGACAATCAGCGTTACACGTCGGTCGAGGGCGGTCTGCCCGCCGTCCGGGCCTCGCTGTACGACGATCCGGCGTTCCAGGCCAAGTACCCGCAGTACGACGTCATCCGTCAGCAGCTCGTCAACGCCGCGGTGCGGCCCGCCACCCCGGTGTACCAGGCGGTGTCGACTCGCATCACCGCGACGCTCGCCCCCATCACCGACATCGATCCGGAGAGCATGGCCGACGAACTCACCGAGCAGGTGCAGAAGGCCATCGACGGCAAGGGGCTGATCCCATGACCGCACCGGCGACGAGATCGGCGCCGGCAGCGAGCGCGTCCGGCACCGACGACGTCAAGTCCGAACGCCGGCTGGCGTTCTGGTTGATCAGCCCGGCGGTGCTGCTCATGCTGGCGGTCACCGCGTACCCGATCGCGTACGCGGTGTGGCTGAGCCTGCAGCGCTACAACCTGGCCGCACCCGACGACACCGAGTTCGTGGGTCTGGGCAACTACGTCACGATCCTCACCGACGGCTACTGGTGGACGGCGTTCGCCGTGACGCTCGGCATCACGGTCGTGTCGGTGGCCATCGAGTTCGCGCTGGGCCTGGCGCTGGCACTCGTCATGCACCGCACCATCTTCGGCAAGTCGGTGGTGCGCACGGCCATCCTGGTGCCCTACGGCATCGTGACGGTGGCCGCGTCCTACAGCTGGTACTACGCGTGGACCCCGGGCACGGGTTACCTCGCCAACCTGCTGCCCACCGGTTCGGCGCCGCTGACCGAACAGCTGCCCTCGCTGGCCATCGTGGTGCTCGCCGAGGTGTGGAAGACCACGCCGTTCATGGCGCTGCTGCTGCTGGCGGGCCTGGCGCTGGTGCCCCAGGACCTGCTGAACGCCGCGCAGATGGACGGCGCGGGTGCCTGGGAGCGCTTGACGAAGATCATCCTCCCGATGATGAAGCCCGCCATCCTGGTGGCACTGCTGTTCCGGACGCTCGACGCGTTCCGCATCTTCGACAACATCTACGTGCTGACCGCGGGCGCCAACGACACCATGTCGGTGTCGATCCTGGGCTACGACAACCTGTTCAAGGCGTTCAACCTGGGGCTCGGATCGGCGATCAGCGTGCTGGTGTTCCTGTGCGTCGCCATCATCGCGTTCATCTACGTCAAGGTCTTCGGCACGGCGGCTCCGGGTAGCGACGAGGAGAACGCGCGATGAGCGAACGGGCCAATCCCTCGCGGGCGGCCGGGTGGACCGTCGTCAACGTCGTCGTCGTGCTGTACGCGTTGTTCCCGGTGCTGTGGATCCTCTCGCTGTCGTTGAAGCCGACGTCGAGCGTCAAGGACGGCAAGCTGATTCCCGACGCGATCACGTTCGACAACTACGCCGCGATCTTCCAGGGCAACGTGTTCACCTCGGCGCTGGTCAACTCCATCGGCATCGGTCTGATCACCACGGTGATCGCCGTGCTGATCGGCGGCATGGCGGCGTACGCCATCGCGCGGTTGTCGTTCCCCGGCAAGAAGCTGCTCGTCGGCGTCGCCCTGCTCATCGCGATGTTCCCGCAGATCTCGCTGGTGACACCGATCTTCAACATCGAGCGCAGCATCGGGCTGTTCGACACGTGGCCGGGTCTGATCATCCCGTACATCACGTTCGCGCTGCCGCTGGCCATCTACACCATGTCGGCGTTCTTCAAGGAGATCCCGTGGGATCTGGAGAAGGCCGCGAAGATGGACGGGGCCACGCCGGGGCAGGCGTTCCGCAAGGTGATCGCCCCGCTGGCCGCCCCGGGCATCGTCACGGCGGCCATCCTGGTGTTCATCTTCGCCTGGAACGACCTGCTGCTGGCCCTGTCGCTGACGGCGACCGAGCGGGCCATCACGGCACCGGTCGCCATCGCGAACTTCACCGGCAGTTCGCAATTCGAGGAGCCCACCGGTTCGATTGCCGCGGGCGCCATGGTGATCACCATTCCGATCATCGTCTTCGTTCTCATCTTCCAACGACGGATCGTGGCCGGCCTGACGTCCGGTGCGGTGAAGGGGTAGTTCATGGCCGAGATCGTGCTGGACCACGTGACCAAGAGTTACGGCGCCGGTTCCGATGGCGCCCGCGCCGCCGTGAAGGACCTGTCGCTGACCATCGCCGACGGCGAATTCATCATCCTGGTGGGTCCGTCGGGATGCGGTAAGTCCACGACGCTGAACATGATCGCCGGGTTGGAGGACATCAGCTCCGGTGAACTGCGCATCGGGGGCCAGCGCGTCAACGAGAAGGCGCCCAAGGACCGCGACATCGCGATGGTGTTCCAGTCCTACGCGCTGTACCCGCACATGACGGTGCGCCAGAACATCGCCTTCCCGCTGACCCTGGCGAAGGTGGCCAAGGCCGACATCGACGCCAAGGTCGAGGAGACCGCGAAGATCCTCGACCTCACCGCGCTGCTCGATCGCAAGCCCGGTCAGCTCTCGGGCGGGCAGCGGCAGCGCGTGGCCATGGGTCGGGCAATCGTGCGCAGCCCCAAGGCATTCCTGATGGACGAGCCGCTGTCCAACCTCGACGCCAAGCTGCGCGTCCAGATGCGATCGGAGATCGCGAAGCTGCAGAGCCGGCTGGGCACCACCACGATCTACGTGACGCACGACCAGACCGAGGCCATGACCCTCGGCGACCGCGTCGTGGTGATGCTGGCGGGCGTCGCGCAGCAGATCGGCACGCCCGACGAGCTGTACAACCGGCCCGCCAACCTGTTCGTCGCGGGTTTCATCGGCTCCCCGGCGATGAACTTCTTCCCGGCTCGGCTGTCCGATGACGAGGTGCGGTTGCCGTTCGGCGAGGTGACGCTGTCGCCGGAACAGCGCGCGGTGCTCGGCAGCCATCCCACGCCCGCCAACGTGATCGCAGGCATCCGGCCCGAACACCTCGAGGACGCGGCGCAGATCGACGCCTACGCGCGGATCCGCGCGCTGGTGTTCGAGGTGAACGTCGACCTGGTCGAGTCGCTGGGTGCGGAGAAGTACGTGCACTTCCACACCGAGGGCGCGGGGGCCCAAGCCAGCCAGTTGGCCGAGCTGGGCACCGAATCCTCCTCGGGGGTCAACGAATTCGTGGCGCGCGTGTCCACGGCCTCGACGCTGACGGCGGGCAAGGCCGGGGAGCTGGCCTTCGATCCGAGCAAGTTGACGCTGTTCGACGCCGACAGCGGGATCAACCTGTCGATCCCGCCCGCCGAGTGAGCGACGTCCTCGCCGCCGTCCGCACCCGGCTCGACGAGCACTTCGCGGCTCGCGGCGCGGGCGAACCGGTGTCGGCGAGCGTGACGTTCTTGGGCACCGAGCCAATGACCGTGCTGCGCTACGGACCGGACGTCTCCGGGTCGTATCACTATGTCTCACTGGGCTGTTCGCGTCACCCCATGGCGGACCCCACGGACTTCCATGCCGACCCGACCAGCGGTCCGCGCGCCGAGGTGCTGATGACGTTGCGCGGGTCCACCCCCGCAGGGTTGGCCAAGTCGATCGCGATCGTCGCCTCGACGCCGGCGGTGGAGGGCCTGGTGCTGGTGCCCGACGCGCTGGTGGACCTCGAGACCCCGCTGTGGGAGGGCGCCCCGTTCACCGCCATGCTGTTGGGTGCAGGCGACGTCGCCGACGTCGACGTGGCCGGATCGGATCACGCGGTCACGGTGCTGACGGCCACGCCCATCACCGCCACCGAGGCGGCCTGGGTGCGGCTGAAGGGGGCGGCGGCCATGCGCGAGGCGTGGGTGGCCGACGGCGTCGACCCGACCGATCCGCGACGGCGGGCCGCGAGCCCGTCCTAGGTCACAGCCAGCCGTTGCGGCGGAAGTTGCGGTACAGGAACAGGCAGACGCCGATCATGACGAGCAGGATCGCGGGATAGCCGAAGGTCCAGTGCAGTTCCGGCATGTCATCGAAGTTCATGCCGTAGATGCCGGCCAGCATCGTCGGCACCGCGGCGATCGCGACCCACGCCGAGATCTTGCGCATGTCGACGTTCTGCTGCATGGCCACCTTGCCGAGCGCGGCCTCGACGAGGGAACTCAGCATGTCGTCGTAGGAGGCGATGCGGTCGGCGGCCTGGCTGTTGTGGTCGAAGACGTCGCGCACGTAGCGGCGCACCTCCTTCGACACCAGGTCGTCGAGGTCGGTGATCAGCTTCTGCAGCGCCGGTGTCAGCGGGGTGATGGCGCGGCGCAACTCGACGATCTCGCGCTTGAGCATGTAGATGCACTCGATGTCGGTGGGGGTGCGGGGGGAGAAGACGTTCTCCTCCATCACGTCGATGTCGGCCCAGATGAGGTTGGTGATGTCGAGGTAGTTGTCCACGACGTGGTCGGCGATCGCGTGCAGCACCGCGAAGGGGCCCAGTGCCAACCGGTCGGGGGAACTCTCCAAGTCCTTGCGCACCCCGGCCAGGCCGCCGTGCTCGCCGTGGCGCACGGTGACCACGAAGTCGGGTCCGACGAAGATCATCACCTCCCCGGTGTGCACCACCTCGCGGCTGAGCGCGGTGCGCTCGTGCTCGACGTAGGTGACGGTCTTGAGCACCAGGAACAGCGTGTCGTCGTAGCGCTCGAGCTTGGGGCGCTGGTGGGCGTGCACGGCGTCCTCGACGGTCAGCGGATGCAGGCCGAAGACCTCGGCGATGGCGGTCATCTGGTGCAGGTCGGGCTCGTGCAACCCCACCCAGACGAAGGCGTCGACGCCGTCGGCCCGCAGATCCTTGGCCTTGGCGAGCGCGGCGGCGTGGGTGAACTTACCGTGCAGGCGTTTGCCGTCGGCGTACACGCCGCAGTCGACCATGGCCCGGGCCACCGGAACCGGGATGGCGGCGGGCCGGGGTTCGACGGTGTTGCGCGGCGCGGTGCGCAGCACCGACTCCTGGAGATCCCTGAACGACGGCATGCGCCAACGCCTCCTCGACTCGCGCCCGCGGCACGCCCGGGGCATCCGCGCGGATGGTACGCCGCGACGGTGAAATCGACGTGTCGGCGAACGGCGAGCGTGCCAACGGGTGCAGTAACGTGGCTCGCGTGCCGGTAGCCGAAGCCCTGAAGGCCTGAGTTCGACGATGCGTCGTGGGGTCCTGGCGCTGGTGGCGCTGCTCGTCGCCGGCTCCGTGGTCGGGTGCGCCGGCACGTCGGCGCCGCCGTCGATCGCGGTCGGTGCCACCACTGACGTCGAGTCCACGCTGCTGGCGCAGCTGTACGCCGCCGCGCTGCGCTACTACGGCAGTGCCGCCCACGTGCAGACGACGCGCGACCCGATCGGCGACCTGGATGCCGGTGACGTGCGGGTGGCCCCCGGCCTCACCGGTGAGGTGCTGACGCGTTTCGACCCCGGTTCGGCGGCCCGGGCACCCGAGCAGGTCTATCGCGCGATGATCGCGGCGCTGCCGGAGGGCATCGGCGCGGGCGACTACGCCCAGTCGGCCACCGACGAGCCCGCGGCCGCCGTCACGGATCGCACGGCGGCCAGGTGGGGCGGCCGCGACGTCACGGCGCTGGTGCGGGCGTGCGGTCCGGTGACGGTCGGCGCGGTGGCGGGCGCGAACCCGCCGCGCGAGGTCGGCTCCTGCACGTTGGGCACCCAACGCGAGTTCGGCGACGCCGCAGCGATGTTCGACGCGTTGCACGCCAACCGCATCGACGTCGCGTGGACGTCGACGGCGGCCTCCGACGTCCCGGAGTGGGCAGTCGTGCTCGGCGATCGCACCGCGTTGATCCGCGCCCAGAACGTGGTGCCGCTGTATCGCCGCAACGAGTTGAGCGAGCAGGAGGTGCTGGCGCTCAACCAGATCGCCGGCGAACTCGACACCGGCGCCCTGGCGGACATGCTGCGCCAGTCGCGCGAGGGCAAGGATCCCGCGGCGCTGGCCGCCGACTGGCTGTCGTCACACCCGCTCGGGCGGTAGACCCGTCCGAGCGGTCAGTGGGTGCCGGGTAGCACCTTGGCCATGGCGCCGGAGAACAGTCGCTGGTACCCCGAGCCGGTGACGCGCACGATCACGTCGAGCACCTTGGCGTCGGCGCCGACGAGCACGCGGGCCCGCTTCTTGCGCACGGCGTCGAGGATGATCACGGCGGCCCGCTCGGGGGAGGTGTTGGCGAGCTTCTTGTCGAAGAGCTTCGCCAGCTCCTGGGGGTCCAGCCCGTCGGCGGCGGTGGCGTTGCGCGCGATCGCGGTCTTGATGCCGCCCGGGTGCACCGTGGTCACCGAGACGGGGTGGCGCTTGGCGAGCATCTCCTGACGCAGGGCCTCGGTGAACCCGCGGACGGCGAACTTCGCGGCGTTGTAGGCCGCCTGCCCGGGGACGGCGAAGATGCCGAACAGGCTGGAGACGTTGACCACGTGGCCGTCGCCGGACTCGATGAGGTGCGGCAGGAAGGCCTTGGTGCCGTTCACGACGCCCCAGAAGTCGACGTCCATGACGCGTTCGATGTCCTTGAACTGGCTGACCTCGACGTCGCCGGTGAACGCGATGCCGGCGTTGTTGTAGATCTGGTTGACCTTGCCGAAGTGCTCCTTGACGGCGTCGGCGTACAGCATGAACGCCTCCCGCTCGGTGACGTTGAGGCGGTCGGTCTTCACCGGGGTGCCGATGGCCTTGATGCGCTCCTCGGTGATCGCGAGCCCCTCGACGTCGACGTCGCTGATCGCGAGTTTGGCGCCCGAGCGTGCCAGCTCGATCGCCAATGCCTGACCGATGCCGGATCCCGCCCCCGTGACGACGGCGACCTTGCCTGCGAAGCCCTCCATGCGCACTCCTGTCGTGGTTGCTATTCGACTCGTGTCGAAGTCTAGCCAAACGCGGTACCGGCGGTACCGCGCAGGTCGTGTAACGGGGAGTCGACGGCGTGCGATGCCATGGACATGAGTTTCTCGCGCACCGCCGCCTCGACGCTGGCCATGGCGATCGGCATCGCGTTCGGCGGGGCCGCCGCGGCGACCGCCGGCGCCGCCCCGGCCCAGGCCGATCCCACCGATGCGTTCTCCAACGTGCTCGGCGCGGCGGGCGTCACCGGAATCGACCCCGCCACGGCGGTGTCGGTGGGGCAGTCGGTGTGCCCGATGCTGGCAGAGCCGGGCCAGAACATGGCCAACGTCGCCGCCGGCGTCGCCGATGCGCTCGGCAAGCCGCTGGGCCCGGCCACGATGTTCACCGGTCTGGCCATCAAGATGTTCTGCCCCGGCGCCGTGGCGTCGCTGGCCAACGGCCAGACCCCCTTGCCCCTGGGAATGCTGGGCCTCTAAAGACGTCTGCGTGGGTGCCGTCCGTTCCGGCAGACGGGCGGCCCCCACGTAGCGACAAGCCCCTGCGACACCTGCGATTCGTGGAGTCTCCGTCGCGGTGAGCGCGACCGAGACTCCACGAATCGCTAGGCGCCGAACGCCTCGTCGATGATCTCCTGCTGCTCGACGGCGTGCACCTTCGAGCTGCCCGACGACGGTGCCGACATGGCGCGCCGCGAGATCCGCTTGATCCCGGTGAGCTTGTCGGGCAACAGTTCCGGCATGGTCAAACCGAACGTCGGCCACGCACCCTGGTTGGCCGGTTCCTCCTGCACCCAGAAGTACTGCTCGACGTTGGGGTACTGGTCGAGCGTGGCGCCCAGGCGCCGCTTGGGCAGCGGGTAGAGCTGCTCGACGCGCACGATGGCGATGTCGTCGCGCTTGTCCTTGGCCTTGCGGGCCGCCAGCTCGTAGTAGATCTTGCCGCTGGTCAACAGGATTCGCTTGACCTTCGAGCGGTCGCCGTCGCCGTCGGAGTAGGTGGGCTCCTCCAGGATCGAGCGGAACTTGATCTCGGTGAAGTCCCTGATGTCGCTGACGGCGGCCTTGTTGCGCAGCATCGACTTCGGGGTGAAGACGATGAGCGGCCGGTGGATGCCGTCCAAGCCGTGGCGGCGCAGCAGGTGGAAGTAGTTGGCCGGGGTCGACGGCATGGCCACCGTCATCGAGCCCTCCGCGCACACCTGCAGGAACCGCTCGATGCGGCCCGACGTGTGGTCGGGCCCCTGCCCCTCGTGGCCGTGCGGCAGCAGCAGCACGACGTCGGAGAGCTGACCCCACTTGGCTTCGCCGGAGCTGATGAACTCGTCGATGATCGACTGTGCGCCGTTGACGAAGTCGCCGAACTGTGCCTCCCACAACACCATGGCGTCCGGGTTGCCCACCGAGTAGCCGTATTCGAAGCCCACGGCGGCGTACTCCGACAGTGCCGAGTCGTACACCATGAACTTGCCGCCCGACGGCGTGCCGTCGGGGTTGGCGGCGAGCAGCTGGATGGGCGTGAACTCCGCGCCCGTCTTGCGGTCGATGATCACCGAGTGCCGCTGGGTGAAGGTGCCACGGCGGGTGTCCTGGCCGGACAGCCGGACCAACTTGCCCTCCGACACCAGCGTGCCCAGCGCGAGCAGCTCGGCGAACGCCCAGTCCACCTTGCCCTCGTAGGCCATCTCCCGGCGCTTCTCCAGGACGGGCATGACGCGCGGGTGCACGTTGAAGCCCTCGGGGAACGCCAGGTGTGCATCGCCGATGCGGGCCAGCAGTGACTTGTCCACCGCGGTCGAAAGGCCTTGCGGCGTCAGCTGATCGGACTCGACGGACTCGCTGGGCTCGATGTCGTGCTTCTCGAGTTCGCGAACCTCGTTGAACACCCGCTCCAGCTGGCCCTGGTAGTCGCGCAGCGCGTCCTCGGCCTCCTTCATCGAGATGTCGCCACGCCCGATGAGGGCTTCGGTGTAGGTCTTGCGGACACCGCGCTTGGTGTCGATGACGTCGTACATGTACGGCTGCGTCATCGACGGGTCGTCACCTTCGTTGTGCCCGCGGCGGCGGTAGCACAGCATGTCGATGATGACGTCCTTGTGGAACTTCTGACGGAAGTCCACGGCCAGGCGCGCCACCCAGGCGGCGGCCTCGGGATCGTCGCCGTTGACGTGGAAGATGGGGGCTCCCACCATCTTCGCGACGTCGGTGCAGTATTCGCTGGAGCGCGAGTCCTGCGGCGAGGTGGTGAACCCGATCTGGTTGTTCACGACGATGTGCACGGTGCCGCCCACGCGGTAGCCACGCAGCAGCGCCAGGTTCAGCGTCTCGGCCACCACGCCCTGACCGGCGAACGCCGCGTCGCCGTGCAGCATCAGCGGCATCACGGTGAAGCCGTCGGGCCCGTCGCCCTTGTCCACCAGGTCCTGCTTGGCGCGCACGATGCCCTCGAGCACCGGGTCGACGGCCTCGAGGTGGCTGGGGTTGGCCACCAGCGACACCTCGACGTCGTTGTCGCCGAACATCTGCAGGTAGGTGCCGCCCGCGCCCAGGTGGTACTTGACGTCGCCGGAGCCGTGCGCCTGCGACGGGTTGAGGTTGCCCTCGAACTCGCTGAAGATCTGCGAGTAGGGCTTGCCCACGATGTTGGCCAGGACGTTGAGCCGGCCGCGGTGGGGCATGCCGATGACCACCTCGTCGAGGCCGTGCTCGGCGGCCTGGTCGATGGCGGCGTCCATCATCGGGATGACGGTCTCGGCGCCCTCGAGCGAGAAGCGCTTCTGGCCCACGTACTTCGTCTGCAGGAACGTCTCGAACGCCTCGGCGGCGTTGAGCTTGCTCAGGATGTACTTCTGCTCGGCGACGGTCGGCTTGTCGTGCTTGACCTCGACGCGTTCCTGGATCCACTTCTGCTGCTCGGGTTCCAGGATGTGGGTGTACTCGACGCCGACGTGGCGGCAGTAGGCGTCGCGCAGCACCGAGAGGACGTCGCGCAGCTTCTTGTACTGGGCGCCCGCGAAGCCGTCGACCTTGAACTCGCGGTCCAGGTCCCACAGCGTCAGGCCGTGCGAGAGCACGTCCAGGTCGGGGTGGCTGCGGAAGCGTCGCTGGTCCAGCCGCAACGGGTCGATGTCGGCCATGAGGTGGCCGCGGTTGCGGTAGGCCGCGATGAGTTCGATGACGCGGGCGTTCTTGTCGGCGATCGCGTCGGGGTTGTCGGTGCGCCACCGGACCGGCTCGTAGGGGATGCCGAGTTCGCGGAAGATCTCGTCGTAGAACGCGTCGTCGAGCAGCAGCTCGTGCACGGCGCGCAGGAACGCACCCGACTCCGCCCCCTGGATCAGGCGGTGGTCGTAGGTGGAGGTCAGCGTGATGAGCTTGCCGACGCCCAACTCGTTGATGCGCTCCTCGCTGGCACCCTGGAACTCGGCGGGGTACTCCATGGCGCCCGCGCCGACGATGGTGCCCTGGCCGGGCATCAGGCGCGGCACCGAGTGCACGGTGCCCAGCGTGCCGGGGTTGGTCAGGGAGATGGTGACGCCGGAGAAGTCCTCGGCCGTCAGCTTGCCGTCGCGGGCCCGCCGCACGATGTCCTCGTAGGCGGCGATGAACTGGCCGAAGCGCATGGTCTCGCAGCGCTTGATGGCCGCCACCACCAGCGAGCGGCTGCCGTTCTTGCCGGGCAGGTCGATCGCGAGGCCCAGGTTGGTGTGCGCCGGGGTGACGGCGTTGGGCTTGCCGTCGATCTCGGCGAAGTGCCGGTTCATCGTGGGGAACTGCTTGACGGCCTGGACGATCGCGTAGCCCAGCAGATGGGTGAAGCTGATCTTGCCGCCGCGCGTGCGCTTGAGGTGGTTGTTGATGACGACGCGGTTGTCGATCATCAGCTTGGCCGGGATGGCACGCACGCTGGTGGCCGTCGGCACCTCGAGCGAGGCGTTCATGTTCTTGACGACGGCGGCCGCCGCGCCGCGCAGCACCGCGGCCTGGTCGTCCTCGGTGGGCGGGGGACCGGCCGGCTTCTCGGGCTTCGCGGGCTCCGGGTTGGCCGCGGTCGAGGAATTCGACGGCTTGGTCGCGGACTCCGCGGGCTTCGCGGGTGCGCTCTTGGCCGGGGCGGCCTTGGGGGCCTCGCTCTTGGGGGATCCGGCCGTCGGCGCCGTCGAGTTCTTCGGGGCGCTGCCCGTGGCGGGGGCTGCCGTCGTCCCGTTGCTCGCGGCCTTGGCCGGCGGCGGGGCGGGGGCCGGGGTCGGCGGGGTCTGGGGCTGCCTACCGGTACCGCCCGAGCCGTTGCCGTTCACCCCGGTGGCCGCGGAGTCCGTGGTCGGTTCCGGTGAGTAGTCCACGAGGAACTCGTGCCAACTCGGATCGACCGAGGAGGGATCCTCCCGGAACTTGCGGTACATCTCCTCGACCAACCACTCGTTCTGCCCGAATGGTGAAGGTGAACTGCTCACGTGAGCTGTCGCCTCGATTCTTCTGCCCGTGCGATCGAGCCGGTGCCCGCTCGCCATCTCTGTTGCGGTATGGCCCACCCTTGCGCCTCACCCAGGCTATCCCTCACAGACTTGGCAGACCACGGCGACGTCGGATTCGGCGTGCCGGCACGGCGAACCGCGGGCGGCCCGCGCCGAATCGGCTGGTCGAGGGTCAATCGCGGGGTGCGGGGAGCACGTGCAGCGTCGCCGGCCACCGCGTGGGCGGCGTGCCGAACGCCTGCCGCGCATTGGCGACGATCTTCTTTCCCATGGCTCGGTTGCCCACCCCGCCCACCACGGCGCCGACGCCGACGGGGAGCAACTTGCCGAACGCGATCGCGCCGCGCTTGAGGGTGTACTTCTTCACGAAGTACTTCAGCAGCCGCGAGTTCAGCTGCGACACGGCGGGCAACGGGAGCGAGGCGGCGCCGTCGGCCAGCCAGGCACCGCTGGTGCGCCCCGGCCCGACGAGGTCGCGCATGGCCGTCCTGCCGTCCTCGCCGACCAGGACCGCGAGCACCAGGGCGCGCCTGCGCTCGCGATGCTCGGCCGGGACGCCGTACACCTCGGCGACGGCCAGCACGAACACCGACGTGGCCTCCAGGAACACCACGGTCTCGCCGGCCACGGCCGACATGGCGGCAATGGTGCCGATCCCCGGGAACGCCGCCGCCGACCCGACGGCGGCGCCGCTTGCGATCACCGCGGCCAGGTACTGCTTCTCGAGCTTCGCGACGATCTCTGCGGGACTGGCCTGCGGGTTCTGGTCCCGCAGCCGGTCGACGTAGGCGCGCACGGCAGGACCTTGCACGCGGGCGCCGCGTTCGATCACGTGCGACAGCACCTTGGCCGCCTTGCTGGAGTCGCTCGCGGCATCGCTGGGGACGGCGGGCAGGTGCCGCCGGTCGGCGCCAAAACCACTCATGTGCTCGGCCTTCCGTTCGCGTGCCGGGATCTCCCAGGCTAACTCTCCGTCAACGACCGACGGTGCCGTCCGCGTGCCCGGACGTGAGCGTCGTCACCGGTGGTGCGCTGACCTGCGGGGAAGAAATCGTTGCTCGGCCGTGCTGACCAGTTCCATGGCAGCATCACCGGACGTGGAGTCCCCCCGTGCCCAAAAGTCGACGGGTGCCCCACCCAGCCAGACCCGGATGATCGTGGTGCTCGGGTTGCTGGTGGCGTTGGGCCCGCTGACCATCGACATGTACCTGCCCGCACTGCCGCGCATCGGCGAGGAGCTCAACGTCTCGTCGTCGGTGGTGCAGCTGACGCTCACCGGCACCCTCGTCGGGCTCGCGCTCGGTCAGCTGGTCATCGGTCCGCTGTCGGATTCGCTGGGCCGCCGCAAACCCCTGATGGCGGGCATCGCCCTGCACATGGTCGCGTCGGTGATGTGCCTGTTCGCGCCGAACATCGCCACGCTCGGCTTGGCCCGCGGCCTGCAGGGCGTGGGTGCCGCGGCGGGCATGGTGGTGGCGCTCGCCGTCGTCGGCGACCTGTTCTCCGATTCCGTCGCCGCCACGGTCATGTCGCGGCTGATGTTGGTGCTCGGCGTCGCGCCCGTGGTGGCCCCGTCGCTGGGTGCGGCGGTGCTGCTGCACGGTTCGTGGCACTGGGTGTTCGCGGCGCTGGTGGTGTTGGCCGGCGGGCTGCTGCTGATGGCCGTGTTCGCGCTGCCCGAGACGCTGGCGCCGTCACATCGCAGGCCGTTGCGGGTGCGGGGGATCCTGTCGACCTATCGCGGCTTGCTGGGCGACCTGCGCTTCGTCGTGCTGGTGCTGGTCGCGGCGCTGGGGATGTCGGGGCTGTTCGCGTACGTCTCGGGTGCGTCCTTCGTGCTGCAGGGCAGCTACGGCCTCGATCAGCAGACCTTCGCGCTGGTGTTCGGTGCCGGCGCCATCGCCCTCATCGGGGCCACGCAGTTCAACGTCGTCTTGCTGCGCCGCTTCTCGCCACAGCGCATCGTGACGTGGGCGCTGAGCGCGGCCACGGTCGTGGGCGTGGTGTTCGTGGGGCTGGCCGCCGTGGGCGTCGGCGGGCTGGCGGCGTTCCTGGCGCCGGTGTTCCTGATCTTGGCGGCCATGGGTCTGGTCATCCCCAACGCCCCCGCGGTCGCGCTGTCGCGGCACACCGAGGCCGCGGGTACGGCGGCGGCCCTTCTCGGCGCGGCGCAGTTCGGGCTGGGCGCGGCGGTGGCGCCACTGGTCGGCGTCCTGGGCAACGACGAGTTGGCGTTGGCGGTGGTCATGGCCGTGGGCGCGGCGGTGGCCCTGCTGGCATTGCTGGCCATCGGCACCACGGGGGCTGCGGACGCGGACGCCGACGTCCCCGTGGGCGCCGTCGCCGATCCCGCGTGAGCACGGCGGGGGTACCCCGACTCGACCCCGCACCCCGGGGTCCGTAGCGTCGGCGACGTGGTGTCCTGCACCGCGTAGCCCGCCCACCCCTTCGCATCCCGAGTAGGACCGTGTCGACTCCCAGCCTCCCGCCGCGCGACCCCGATCCGTGGCGTGCGCTCTGGGCGATGATGGTGGGCTTCTTCATGATCTTGGTCGACGCGACCATCGTCGCCGTGGCCAATCCGTCGATCATGGAGGCGCTGCACGCGGACTACGACGCCGTCATCTGGGTCACCAGCGCCTACCTGCTGGCGTACGCGGTACCGCTGCTGCTGGCCGGTCGGCTCGGCGACCGCTACGGCCCCAAGAACCTCTACCTGCTGGGCCTGGCGGTGTTCACCGGCGCGTCGCTGTGGTGCGGGTTGGCGGGCAGCATCGAGGTGCTCATCGCGGCCCGGGTGTTGCAGGGCGTCGGCGCGGCGCTGCTCACCCCGCAGACGCTGTCGTCGATCACCCGGCTCTTCCCGGCTTCCAACCGCGGCGTGGCGATGAGCGTCTGGGGCGCCACCGCGGGCGTCGCGACGCTCGTCGGCCCCATCGCCGGCGGCTTCCTGGTGGACGGGCTGGGGTGGCACTGGATCTTCATCGTCAACGTGCCGATCGGGATCGTCGGCCTGGTGCTGGCGTACTGGTTGGTGCCCACCATCGAGACGTCGTCCCACGCGCTGGACGTGCCCGGGGTGGTGCTGTCCGGCATCGGCATGTTCTTCGTGGTGTTCGCCTTGCAGGAGGGGCAGTCCCACGACTGGGCCGCGTGGATCTGGGTGACCATCGTGGCGGGTCTGGGGTTCCTCGCCGCGTTCGTCTACTGGCAGTCGGTGAACCCGCGCGAGCCGTTGATCCCGCTGCGCATGTTCCGCGATCGCAACTTCAGCTTGTCGACGGCGGGCATCGCGGTGATCGGGTTCGCCGTCACCGCGATGATCCTGCCGGTGATGTTCTACGCGCAGGCCGTCGCGGGGTTGTCCCCGACGCGCGCCGCGATCCTGACCGCGCCCATGGCGGTGGCGTCCGGGGTGCTGGCGCCGTTCGTGGGCCGCATGGTCGATCGGGTGCACCCGACGCCCATCGTGGGGTTCGGCTTCTCGGCGTTGGCGGTGGGCATGACGTGGCTGTCGGCGGAGATGACGCCGACGACGCCGATCTGGCGCCTGGTGCTGCCGCTGACGCTGGTGGGCGTGGGCATGGCGTTCATCTGGTCGCCGTTGGCGACGACGGCGACGCGCAACCTGCCGCCCGACCTCGCAGGTGCGGGATCGGGGGTCTACAACGCGGTGCGCCAGGTCGGCGGCGTGCTGGGCAGTGCGGGCATGGCGGCGTTCATGACGGCGCGGATCAGCGCGGAGATGCCCGGTGGCGGCAACCGTCCCGCGGGGACCGAGGCCGCCGTGACCAGCCTGCCGGAGTTCCTGCGAGTCCCGTTCTCGGCGGCGTTGTCGCAGGCGTTGCTGCTACCCGCGTTCGTGGCGCTGTTCGGGATCGTGGCGACGCTGTTCCTGCGGAGTGGCGCGCGGCGGCCGGCGCGCGTCGGCGCGGTCGCGGCGCCGACCGGGGGCGACGGCGCGGCATCGCTGGGTCGCGTCGGTCGGGCGGACGGGCACGACGAACACGACTTCCGGGACGACTTCCGGGACGATGACGAGTACGTGGAGTACGTCGTCGACTGGGACGACTCGCCGCTCGAGGCCCATCCGCACCGCGACGTGGTGGCGGCCGACGAGAGCGCCACGGCGCCGCTGCCGGCGCCGGCGCACGAGGGGCGCGTCGCCGCCGGGATCGAGATGGACGCCGAGTCGGACGCCGGGATGGAGGAGGTGACCGACGTGCACCCCGCGATCGACCCGGTGGCAATGCCCGAGCCGGACCAGGAGCCGGATCGCCGGTGGCGCAGCATCCTCGACGATCTGCTGGCGGTCGACGGTGCGCCGCCGGATTCCGGACGCCATTCGAACGGACACGCGCGCAACGGTTTCCACGTCGACGGCGAGTCCGGTCTGCACTCGCTGCCGCCGTCCGGGGGCAGGCACGGCCGCGGTGACGGCGAGGGCGGCTCCGGCAGGCACGCGCGCGACTGACGCGGCCCCCGGCGCCTGGGTGCGTCGAGTGGGAACGTGGCGACGCGTTCACCGGCGCAACGTGTCGTCGGTTTCCCACTCGACGAGACGCACGCGTGGTGGCGGGCGGACCGCGGCGGCACTACCCCGACAACGCCAGGAACGCACCCAGGTCGACGAGGCCCTCCGGGGTCGACGGCAGGTAGTCGGTGAGGTGCGTCGAGCGCACCAGCACCGCGGCGTACTTCGCCCGGCTTACTGCCACGTTGAGTCGATTCCGGTTCAGCAGGAACGACATTCCCCGCGGGACGTCGTCGGCAGAGGACGCCGTCAGCGAGACGAACACCACCGGTGCCTGCCTGCCCTGGAACTTGTCGACGGTGCCCACCTCCACGTCGAGGCCGGCGGCGGCGAGGTGGCGCTGCAGCGTCACCACCTGGGCGTTGTACGGCGTGACGACGAGGAAGCCTCGCGCGTCGAGCGCGCTGGCCGCGCCGTGCTCGTCGGTCCATCGCCGGCCCAGCAGGCTCCGGATCTCGGCGACGATGGCCTGGGCCTCCTCGGGGCTGTCGGTGGAGTTCCCGAGGTGGTCGACGGTGACGGTGTGCACGCCCGGGTCCATGCCTTCCAGCGAGCGGGCGCCGCTGACCTCGGTCTTGGCGTGCAGCCGGCCGTCGTAGGACAGTCGCGACACCGGACCGCACACCGCGGGGTGCATCCGGTAGGACACGTCCAGGAAATAGCCGCGTTCCGGGGGCAGCGTGTGTTCGCCGTCGACGAGCCAGCCCAGCGCCGAGTCGTCGACCGGTTCGGGGTGCGTGCCCTGGCTCACCTGCGGCAGCTGCCGAGGGTCGCCGAGCAGCAGCAGGTTGTGCGCGGCGGCCGCGACGGCGATGGTGTTGGCCAGGTTGAACTGCCCCGCCTCCTCGACCACCAGCAGGTCCAGGCTGGCGCGGGGTACGCGGGCGGCGTTGGCGAAGTCCCATGCGGTGCCACCGATGACGCAACCGCCGTCCGCGGCGATGAAGTCCGGGTAGTCGGCTTCCTCGACCCGGGCCCACGGTGCGCCGTCGCGGGCCTTCTTCTTGCCGACGCGCTGGGGGTCGGCTCCGGCGGCCACGACGGCGTCGAGCAGGTTCTCGACGACGGCGTGCGACTGCGCGACGACGCCGACGCGCCAGCCGCGCTGCGCCACGAGCCGCGCGATCACCGCCGCCGAGGTGAACGTCTTGCCGGTGCCGGGCGGCCCGTGCACGGCGACGTAGGAGCAGTCGAGGTCGAGCAGGGCGGCGGTGATGTCGTCGACGACGACGCCGGTGTCGGGGAGCGGGGCGCCGCTGCGGGTGCGCGGGGGCCGTCGCAGCAGCACGTCGGTGACGGCGTCGGCGGGCAGGGCGGGCAGGCCGGCGGCGACCGCCGACGCGGCGTCCTCGATGGCGTCGCGCAGCGGTCGGGTGTTGATGGGCGGTCCCGGCGCCAGCGCGAACGGCAGTTGGTCGAAGACGTCGCCGGCCTTGGGTTGCCGTTCGCAGACGACGACGTCGGTGGGCACCTCGGGGTTGTCGCACTCCAGCACGGCCACGGATCCGAAGGCGCGGCGGTCGGGGTCGTCGGCCAGGCCCTCGGGTGCGGGCGGGTCGTACAGCGCGTACATGTCGCGGCCCAGTTCGCCGTTGGCCAACGCGCCGGTGAGGCGAACGTGCCGCTGGGGTTTGCGTGCGCGGGGCGGTTGGTGCCAGTCGGCGACGACCTCGGCCGCGTCGGCGACGAAGACGCCCGAGTCGTCGGCCCATTCGTCGACGGGGTTGTTCACGCGGTCGAAGTGGCTCCACCAGAACGGTTTGTCCTCGCGCCGGTGGAAGCCGCGGGCGGCGGCGACCATGGCGACGGCGCGCTGACCGGCCGTGCGCTCGTCGACGCCGTCCCCGGCGAAGGTCATCAACCGGCGGTGCAGGCCGTCGGCGACGTCGACGGCCTCGCGGGGGTCGGCGTCGCGCACCGGTTGTGGCCCTCGCGGGGGCACGGCGGATTCGATGGCCCTGGCCATCAACCAGTCTCGCAGTCGCCGCGTGGAGCGGCAGTCGTAGCGGTTGTAGTCCTCGATCTGTGCGAGCACGACGTCGGCGTCGTCGGCGTTGCCCTCGTCGCGCAGCGCACAGAAGCGTGCGTATTGCGTGATGGAGTCGGTGGCCGTCGTGACCTCGCCGGTGCGTAGTTCGTTGCCCATGTAGAGCGGTTCGAGGTACTTGATGGAGTAGCTCTCGATGCCGACGCGAATGCTCTTGCGCACCAGGGGATACAGGTCGACGAGGATGCCGTTGCGCAGCATGTCGTCGACGTCGTCCTCGCCGACGCCGTATCTGCCGGCCAGCCGCAGCAGCGTGCTCTTCTCGTAGGCGGCGTAGTGGTAGACGTGCATGTTGGGGAAGCGCTTGCGGCGCTTGCGCACCAGCGCCAGGAAGTCGACGAGCGCCTGGCGTTCGCTGCTGCGGTCGTGGGCCCACAGCGGCGTGAACTCGTCGGCGACGGTGAGCACGCCCCACAGGTATTCCAGTCCCCACTGCTCGCCGTCGACGGTCCACAGTGGGTCGCCCTCGAAGTCGAAGAACAGGTCGCCGCGGTCGGGTTCGGGCAGCACCATGAGCGGTTGGGCGTCGACCACCTCGTACGGCGGCTTGCCGGCGTGGCGGTCGCGGACCTGCAGGCGGGCCTGGGCGACCAGCCCGGTGACGGCTCGGGCCGACAGTTCGGGCACGGTGCCGCTGAACTCGGCGAGGTCGTGCATGGTGGTGACGCCCGCGTCGAGCAGGCGGGCACGCTGGCTGGTGCGCATGCCGGCCACGAGCAGCAGGTCGTCGCTCGCGCGTACCTCGACCGTGCATTCGGGACAGCGGAAGCACGCGCGCACGGACTCGTCGGCCCAGTCGACGGGGCGGCCGCCGGCCAGGTGCGCGTCGAGCAGTCGTTGCAGCGCTGCGCGCCGGGGCAGGTAGACCGGCAGCAGGTCCTCGACCCGGTAGGTGGCCACGGCGCCGGTTCCCAGGACGAGGTCCACCTCGGGTGCGACGGGGACGCCGGCGCGGGTTAGCGCGTCGGCGTAGGCCGCGAGCTGCAGCATGGCCTCGACCTTGACCGAGCGGGCGAGCTTGGTGTCGCGCAACCGGTAGCGCGGTCCGTCGGGCCCGTCCTCGAGCACCAGGAAGTCGGCGAAGCCGAGGAAGCGGCCGTCGAACATGGCCGCCTGGTAGACCACGGGGGAGCGGTCGGCGATGGCGGCCATGGTGGCGGCGGCAGCGGCGTGCAGGCCGGCCGCGGTGTAGGCGGGCCTGCCGATGACGGTGACGCCGTCGGCGGTCCGCGCGCGCACGTCCTCGAGTTGCCGGCGTTCGTGTTCGTCACCGAGAGTCGTGGTGCGCCTGAGCAGTTCGTCGTCAGTGGTGACGGCCGGCCCGCGGCCCAGCGTGGCGTCGAACGCTCGCAGCAGCGCGTACTCGCAGCGCGCGGCGGCGGCGAGATCGGAGGCGCTGAAGACCACGTGGTCGTCGAGCAGGAACACGTCCCCGACTGTAGGGCAGCCCCCCGACGAGGCGGCCGTGCCGGCGCCGGCGGAAGGTCAGCCGGTGTTGCCGATCAGTTCGACGCCGTTGCCGTTCCACCGGAACTTCACGACGCTCTTGAGGCCGGTGGTCTCGTTGGCGTACATCAGCGCGACGGTGTCTCCGGTGGTCCCGGTGGCGTCGATGCCGTTGAAGCCGTAGGTGTCGGGCACGCCGGTGGGGATGAACTTCCCGAGGTGGAACAGCACGGCGCGGGTGTTGGGGTTGCTCGCGTTGGTGTTGGCCTTGATGATCACGGCCGACAGCGGCGCGCACTCGTTGTAGTTGCCCGCCAGCGGCTCGGGGCTCCATGGCTGCTGGCTGCGCGGGTCGCGGGGCAGTGCGGCGACGGCCGTCGCGATCTCGGGTGCGGCCAGGTTGGTGGCGCAGGGGTCGGGCGGCGGCGGTGTCGGCGCGGGCGGGGGCGCGGCCG
>NZ_JBYVYK010000048.1:0-47209 GCF_058148405.1 Mycobacterium sp. DHQP2018-32-09
CCGTCGGCGGCGCCGCCGCAACCCGCCGGGCCACGCCCCGCGCAGCCGCGACTGGCCGCCGACCCGGTGCGACTGGTCGACGGCCTGATCGCCGACGAGACGACGCTGCGTGATCTCGACGCGCCCGAGGGCGCCCTCGCCGAGGCCGCGCGCCGCCAGCAGGCGGCCTATCGCCTCGTGGCACGCCACCCGGAGTGGGATCCGGTGATCCGCCCGCGCGTGCCGCAGCCGCTGCTGTCGGCCTACGACCGCAACGTCGACGCCCGCCGCCAGCTGGGCGCGATGGGCCGCGGCATGTCGTCGCTCCCGGCATGGCGCATCACCGCCCCGGCACCTGCCGAGGAGCTGTTGGGGTACTACCGCGAGGCCGCGGCGGCCACCGGTGTCGACTGGAACTACCTGGCGGCGGTCAACTTCGTGGAGTCCGCGTTCGGCCGGATTTCCGGGACCAGCACCGCGGGCGCCCAGGGGCCCATGCAGTTCCTGCCGTCGACGTTCGCGAGTTACGGTGCGGGCGGCGACATCTGGGCGCCGCGCGACAGCATCATGGCGGCGGGCCGCTTCCTGGCCGCGCACGGCTTCGCCCGCGATCGCGACGGTGCGCTGTTCCGGTACAACAACTCCCGCCAGTACGTGCGTGCCATCGACGACTACGCGGTGGTGCTGGGGGAGCACCCGGCCGCCCTCGGCGCCTACCACCGGTGGGACGTCTACTACAACACCGTGGCAGGCGACGTGCTACTGCCGGTCGGGTATGCCGCGGACGCGCCGCAGCCCATCGCGGGATACCTGGCCGCCAACCCGCAGTGACGCGGGGCGGGCGCGTCAGCCGGTCGGCTCGTGGACGCGCCCGACGTGCGATTCGGCGCGGATCCGCGCGACCATGTGCGGGTAGTGCAGTTCGAAGGCGGGCCGCTCGGATCGGATGCGGGGCAGCTCGGTGAAGTTGTGCCGCGGCGGCGGGCAGCTGGTGGCCCACTCCAGGGAGTTGCCGTGGCCCCAGGGATCGTCGACGACGACGGGCTCACCGTAACGCCAGCTCTTGAACACGTTCCACACGAACGGCAGCGTCGAGACGCCGAGGACGAACGAACCGATGGTGGAGACGACGTTCAGGGTGGTGAAGTGGTCCGTCGGCAGGTAGTCGGCGTAGCGGCGCGGCATGCCGGCGTCGCCGAGCCAGTGCTGCACCAGGAACGTGGCGTGGAAGCCGATGAAGGTCAGCCAGAAGTGTGCCTTGCCCAGCCGCTCGTCGAGCAGTCGGCCCGTCATCTTCGGGAACCAGAAGTAGATGCCCGCGTAGGTGGCGAACACGATGGTGCCGAACAGCACGTAGTGGAAGTGGGCCACCACGAAATAGCTGTCGGTGACGTGGAAGTCGAAGGGCGGGCTGGCGAGCAGCACCCCTGACAGACCGCCGAGCAGGAACGTCACCATGAACCCGACGGCGAACAGCATGGGCGTCTCGAAGCTCAGCTGTCCTCTCCACATGGTGCCGATCCAGTTGAAGAACTTGATGCCCGTCGGCACGGCGATGAGGAACGTCAGGAACGAGAAGAAGGGAAGCAGAACGGCTCCCGTCGCGTACATGTGGTGGGCCCACACCGCCACCGACAGTGCGGCGATGGCCAGCGTGGCGTAGATCAGCGTGGTGTAGCCGAAGATCGGCTTGCGGCTGAACACCGGCACCACTTCGCTGATGATGCCGAAGAACGGCAGCGCGATGACGTACACCTCGGGGTGGCCGAAGAACCAGAACAGGTGCTGGAACAAGATGGCGCCACCGTTGGCGGGGTCGTACACGTGGGCGCCGAGGTGGCGGTCGGCGGCGAGGCCGAACAGCGCGGCCGTGAGGATCGGGAAGATCAACAGCACCAGGATCGACGTCACCAGGATGTTCCAGGTGAAGATCGGCATCCGGAACATCGTCATGCCGGGGGCGCGCATGCACACCACGGTGGTGATCATGTTGACCGCGCCCAGAATCGTCCCGAGGCCGCCGACGCCGAGGCCCAAGATCCACAGGTCCGCCCCGACGCCGGCGGAGAAGTCGGCGCGGCTCAGCGGGGTGTACGCGGTCCACCCGAAGTCGGCGGCGCCTCCGGGGGTGAGGAAGCCGCTGAGGGCGATCAGCGCGCCGAAGAGGAAGAGCCAGAAGGACAGTGCGTTGAGTCGGGGAAAGGCCACGTCGGGAGCACCGATCTGCAACGGCAGCACCAGGTTGGCGAACCCGAACACGATGGGCGTCGCGTAGAACAGCAGCATCGCCGTGCCGTGCATGGTGAACAGCTGGTTGTACTGCTCATTGGACAGGAACTGCATGCCGGGCGCCGCGAGTTCGGCACGAATGAGCAGGGCCATCAGGCCGCCGACGAAGAAGAACACGAAGCAGACGACGCAGTACATGATGCCGATCAGCTTGTGATCGGTCGTGGTGATCAGCTTGTAGATCAGGCTGCCGCGCGGGCTCGTGCGTTCCGGGAAGGGCCTGCGGGGGCGTAGCGCGTCCGTGGCCGGACTGGTCGCCGCCCCCGCGGCGTCGGCGGTCTGTGTCATCGTCGTGCATCCCCCGTCTGCATGCGTCGACCTTCGCCACTAGACCCTGGCCAAACGGGTGGTCGACGCCATAGGGACTTTGGTCCGCTCTTGCACCGGCGTCGGCGTGAAGTGCGCGGGGTGGGGTATCCACGGGCGTGAGCAACACCAGCCAACGCCAGCTCGGCGACTCCGACAGCCCCATCGAGGACGAGTTGGAGGACGCGTTCTCGCGCATGGTCGACGAGGGCACGCAGCGACTCCACCGCAGCTGGCGTGAGGTGCTGGTGACGGGCTTCTTCGGCGGCACCGAGGTGGCCGTCGGGGTCTTGGCCTACCTGTCGGTGCTGCAGGTCACCCACCAGCCACTGCTGGCGGGCCTGGCGTTCTCCATCGGCTTCCTGGCGCTGCTGCTGGGGCGCAGCGAGCTGTTCACCGAGGGGTTCCTGGTACCGGTCACCACCGTCGCCGCCAAGCGCGCCAGCGTGGGCCAACTCCTCAAGCTGTGGAGCGGAACGCTGGCGGCCAACCTGGTGGGCGGCTGGGTGATCATGGCGCTGATCATGACGGGCTTCCCCAAGCTGCGGGAGCAGACGGTGGAGGCGGCAACGCACTACGCGACGGCGCCGCTGTCGGCCGAGACGGCGACGCTGGCGCTGCTGGGCGGCATGGTGATCACGCTGATGACGCGGATGCAGCACGGCACCGACGCGATGGTGGGCAAGATCGCGGCCGCCGTCGCCGGCGCGTTCCTGCTCGCCGGGCTGCAGATGTTCCACTCGATCCTGGACTCGCTGTTGATCTTCGGCGCGCTGTTCACCGGTGACGCCCCGTTCGGCTACCTCGACTGGCTGCGCTGGTTCGGCTACACGGTGGTGGGCAACGTCGCGGGCGGCCTGCTGCTGGTGACGCTGCTGCGTTTGGTTCGCAGCAAGGAGCGGCTGAAGGAAGAGCGGCACGAGGCGGAGTCGTAACGCGTCCGCGAGATCCGAACCGCGTCGGCAAACATGTGCGTTCTCTATGAGGCTGCGGCCGGAGGTTTCAGGACGCTCCCAGGTTGGAACCATCTCCAGGCCGGCAGGAAGGGGTCGCCATGGCCGCACACGATCGTCCCGTGCCGCCGATGCGGCGTCGCACGTTCATCGGCGCCTCGGTCGCCGTGGGCGGGACCGTCGCCGCCCTGCCTCTGCTCAACGGGTGCGCCACCGAGGACCGCGACGACGCGGGGGCGAACACCGCCACCACCGCCACCACCGCCACCACCATGCGGCTGCGCATCAACGGGCAGGACCGCGAGATCGAGGTGGACAACCGGACGTCGTTGCTCGACATGCTCCGGGAGCGGGCCGGGTTGCCCGGCACCAAGAAGGGGTGCGATCAGGGGGCGTGCGGTGCGTGCACCATCCACGTCAACGGCACGCGCGTGCTGTCGTGTCTGACGCTCGCGGTCATGCACGACGGCGCCGAGATCACCACCATCGAGGGCCTCGAGTCGAACGGCCGGCTGCATCCGCTGCAGCAGGCGTTCATCGATTGCGACGCGATGCAGTGCGGGTACTGCACGCCCGGCCAGATCATGTCGGGTATCGGGTGCATCCGTGAAGGACATGCCGGCTCTCCGGAAGAGATCCGAGAATGGATGAGCGGCAACATCTGTCGCTGCGGCACCTACACCAACATCGTCGACGCCGTCTCCTCCAGCGCGCCCCGGGTCCGCTAGTCGATGTACCCGTTCACGTTCACCAAGGCCGCCGACGAGGCCGACGCCCTCCGTGCGGGTGCCGCCGGCGGCCGCTACGTCGCGGGCGGCACCACGTTGGTCGACCTGATGAAGGAGACGGTCGAACGGCCGTCGGCGGTCGTCGACATCAACGCGCTGCCCTACCGTGACGTCGACCTTGGACCCGACCGGCTGCGCGTCGGTGCCCTGGTGCGGATGTCCGAGCTGGCGGCGCACGCCGGTGTGCGCGCCCAATTTCCGGTGATCGCACAGGCGTTGGAGTTGAGCGCGTCGGCGCAGCTGCGCAACATGGCGTCGATCGGAGGCAATCTCCTGCAGCGGCCACGCTGCCTGTACTTCCGCGACGTCACCGCCGCGTGCAATCGCCGCGCCCCCGGCAGCGGCTGCGGGGCGATCGGTGGCCGCAACCGCACCCATGCCATCCTCGGCACGTCGGACCAGTGCGTCGCCACCCATCCGTCGGACCTCGCCGTCGCGCTCGTCGCCCTCGACGCGCGGGTGGTGCTGCGGGACGGCGCCGGTGAGCGGAACGTGCCCGTCGCGGACTTCTTCCGCATGCCCGGCGCGACGCCGGACCGGGAACACGACCTGGCCCCGGGTGAGCTGATCGTCGGCCTGGAGGTGCCGGTCGTGCCGGAGGCCCGCCGCTCCGGCTACCTCAAGGTCCGTGACCGCGAGTCGTACGAGTTCGCGATCACCTCCGCCGCGGTCGGACTCGACATGGCCGGGCGCACCATCCGGTCGGCGCGTGTCGCCGTGGGCGGGGTCGGAACGGTCCCGTGGCGGTTACCCGCCGTCGAGCGCGCACTCGCGGGACGCCCCGCGACGCCCGAGGTGATCCGGGCGGCCGCCGAACGCTCCGCCGACGGCGCGAAACCGCTGTCGGAGAACGGGTTCAAGGTCGAACTGCTGAAGCGGACCGTGGCGCGCCAGGTGACCGCGATCGCGAGCGCGCCGTGACCGGGCCCCGGCAGGCAGCCCCGCTCGCCGGGCAGCGGGTCGCGCGGGTGGACGGCCGGCTCAAGGTCACCGGCCAGGCGCGCTACGCCGCCGACGCGGACGTGGCCGACGTCGTCCATGCGGCGCTGGTCGGAGCGACCGTCGCGCGCGGCTCCGTCGACGGCGTTGACGCCGGCGATGCGCGCAAGGCGCCGGGCGTCATCGACGTCATCTCCGACTTCGACGGTCTGACACTGCCGTTCGATCCGAAACGGATCGCCGCATTCGGGCAGCCGGTCGCGGTGGCGGTGGGCACCTCGCTCGAGGCGGCCGCCCACGCCGCGTCGTTGGTGTCGGTGCGCTACACGCCGGGTCCGCAGACCACCGACATCGACTCCCCGGACGCCACGGCGCGCCCGGCCGCGCGCACCCGCGACTACACCCGCGGCGACCCCGACGCGGGCCTGCGCGACGCCGCGGTGGTCACCGATCTGGACTACGCGATCGAGCGCAACAACCACAACGCGATGGAACTGCACGCCACCGTCGCCCGCTGGGACGGCGACCGATTGACGGTGTGGGACAAGGTGCAGTCGGTCAGCGGGGCGCGCGACGGCTATGCCAAGGCGCTCGGCATCTCTGCCGACGACGTGCACGTCATCTCGCCGTTCGTCGGCGGCGCGTTCGGCGGCGCCGGCCAGACGTGGTCGCACCAACTGCTCACCGCGTACGTGGCGCGACGGGTCGAGCGGCCCGTGAAGCTGGTGCTCACCCGGCGCCAGCTCTACTACGTGACCGGCTACCGCCCGACCAGCAGGCAGCGCCTCGCGATCGGGGCCGACCGGTCCGGGCGCATCGCCGCGACGGTGCACGAGGGCCGCATCGAGGTGTCGAAGTACGACCCGTACGAGGACAGCGTCGCCGGGCCCCCGCGCTTCCTGTATCAGTCGCCGGGGATGCGCTCGACACTGCGCGCCGTCGAACTCGACGTCAACCCCGGCACGTACATGCGCGGGCCGGGCGCCACGTCCGGGAGCTTCGCGCTGGAGTCGGCGATGGACGACCTCGCCCACCGGCTCGGCGTGGACCCCATCGAGCTGCGGCTGCGCAACGAGCCGACTCGCGACCAGGAGGAGGACCTGCCGTTCTCCACGCGCCGGCTCACCGAGTGCCTCCAACGGGGGGCGTCGACTTTCGGCTGGGCGCAACGCAACCCGGTGCCGCGGTCGGTGCGCGACGGCGACCGGTTGATCGGGATGGGCGTGGCCGCGGCCAGCTATCACACCGTGGTGAGCCCGTGTGCGGCGTCGGCGCGGATCCGGGCCGACGGCACCGCCGAGGTGGCCAGCGGGACCAGCGACATGGGGCCGGGCACCTACACGTCGATGACGCAGGTGGCCGCGGACGCGCTCGGGCTGCCTCTGGGACGGGTCACGTTCCTGTTGGGCGACAGTCGATTGCCGAAGGCGCCGTCGCACTCGGGATCGCGCACCATGGCCAGCGTCGGGTCGTCGGTGCGCAACGTGGGCCTGATGCTGCGGGACCGGTTCATCCGGACGGCGGTCGCCGATCCGGGCTCGCCGCTGCACGGGCTGCGGCCCGAGGACGTCGACGTGGCCGACGGCCGCATGTTCGCGCGCAGCGATGCCGGACGCGGGGAGTGGTACCGGGACCTGCTGCGCCGACGGGGCCTCGACGAGCTGGCGGTCGAGCAGGACTGGGCGCCGGGGGACGGCGGCAAGAGCTTCTCGATGTACGCCTACGGCGCGGTCTTCGCCGAGGTGGCGGTGGACGAGGCGCTGGGAACGGTCCGCGTGCGCCGCGTGCACGGCAGCTACGACGCGGGCCGCATCGTGAACCCGATGCTGGCGCACAGCCAGGCGATCGGCGGGATGGTCGGCGGCATCGGCATGGCGCTGCTGGAGGGCACGCACCTGGACTACCGCGACGGCCGCATCGTCAACGCGAACATGGCCGACTACCTGGTACCGGTCAACGCCGACGTCCCGGCGCTGGACGCCGAATTCCTGCCGGGCGAGGACACGGTGGCCGACCCGCTGGGGGTGAAGGGGCTGGGCGAGCTGGTGATCGTGGGCGTCCCCGCCGCCATCGCCAACGCGGTGTTCAACGCGACCGGCAGGCGGGTCACCGAGCTGCCGATCACGCTGGACCGGTTGCTGTGAGAGGTTGGGGACGGGGCCGGGGCCGGGCGACGATTCGTCGTGCCGGCGGGAACCTGCCAGGTAGAACGTGGTGCCCCGGCAGGATTCGAAAGTGCCGTCCAGCCCAAGCACGAATTGCGCCGCGACCTGCAAACATGGTTCTAGCCAGCGACTTTCGGCGATTCTAGGTTCGCTCAACACGCGTCATACGCGAGGGATATAATCGTTGGCATTGTTGAACCATCGTTGGGAACCAGCGAACATGCTGGTTAACGCATTGGGCCGCAGGATCGTGGCACCGATCCTGCCACGAATCACAGGGGAGTGGGCGCCAATGGTCGCGAAGAAGAATCCGCGCGAGTGGGGTTCGATTCGGAAGCAACCAACCAAGTCAGCGCGCTATCAGGCGTCGTTCGTCGGTCCCGATCTGCGCCGCCATTTCGCGCCGGTCACCTTCGAATCCAAGATGACCGCCGAACGATGGCTGACCAAAGAGCGCGACCGCATCGAGCGATGCGCGGCCAGCGACGAAGGCTTGTCGTCGTGGAAAGCGCCGGAACTGATCGCCACCGAAACGAAGGCCGAAGCGATCACGGTCGGTGACTACGCCAAGACGGTGATCGGCGAACGCAACCTGAAAGCGCGAACGCGGATCGGCTACGAAGCATCGCTGAAGAACTACATTGAGCCGAAGCTCGGTCGATACGCGATTCGCGACCTCACGCCCGCCTTGGTCCGTTCGTGGTTCTCCGGTCTGGGCACCGACCACCCAACCCGCAATGCGCACGCCTACGCGCTTCTGAGCATGGTGTGCAATACCGCCCTGCGCGACGGACTGATCGACCGCAACCCGTGCATGATCGAACGGGCGATGAACCCCAAGACGAAGCGCCAAGCGGTCGTCCCGACGATTCCCGAACTGGAATCGCTAGCCGACCAGCTAGGCGGCGATGACCGAACCGAGCGGTTCCGCGCGCTGGTGCTGTTGTCGGCCTGGTGCGGCCTGCGCTACGGCGAGGTTTCCGAACTTCGACGCAAAGACTTCGACGCCGAATGCTCGGTCGTCACGGTCGCGCGCGGTGTCACGCATCGCAGCGGCGCGTGCATGATCGACACACCGAAAGACGGCCAACCCGCCAAGGTGGTCGTTCCGCCACACATCCGCGATGAGATCAAAGCGCACTTGGCGAAGCACGTTGGCAAGGCGGGTGATTCGATGTTGTTCCCGCCCAAACGCGGCGGTTGCCATCTCAACGACCGGGTGTTCGCGAAAGACGTTTTCAAGCCCGCGCTAGCTGCCATCGGTCGCGACGATATGCGGGTTCACGATCTGCGCCACTTCGCCGGAACGATGACCGCTCAAGTCGGCAATCTGGTCGAAACGATGGCGCGGTTGCGGCACTCGACGCACAAAGCGAGCCTGATCTACCAACAGCAGGTCTCGGGTCGGGACATCGCGGTTGCCGATGCACTGTCGGCGCTGCGCGCGGAAACGCTCGCCAGCTAGGGGAGTGGTTCGGCCTGCGCCGCGCGCAGCTCGGCGGCGACGGTATCGAGCCGATACGTGGTCATATCGGCTTCGCGCAGCGCGCCGGTCGGCGCTTCGTCAATGAACCAGTACAACGACGGCGGCGTCTGCTTCTGGTAGCTGCGCGCTTCGTCCATCGTGAACAGCCATACCGCATCGCGCGAAAGATCAACGCACGCCAGCCATTGCGTCGCATCCTTCATCGGTACCGGCCAATTCAACGAAGGCTTGCCGGTTCCGCCTGCGGGTACCGGGCGCCATTTCGTCTTTACCTGAATCGTGGCAGCGAGGGTTTGGCCGGGAACGTACATCACCAAGTCGATGCCGGAATCGGTCGTTAGCCGCGCGCTGTCGATGCCGTGTTTGAGCAACTGGTACTGCACAAGGAGTTCACCCGCTGCGCCGATCGCCTGCGTCCCGAGCTTCGCCGGTTGCGTCATTCCTTTGTCTCCCTTCGGCCTGCGATACCATCATGCCGACCCGGTGCACGCCGATGGATGGCTATCTCAAATACGTTGACTAGCAACACGTTTCAAGTACCTGCCTATAGGTGATCGTTGGCTCATTGTTGGGTAGGCCCCGCGCAACGCGCCTAGCTGCGACAACGCGCGTTTACCGGCAGGTTGAGCACCTGCCGGGTTACGTACGCCCGCGAGGTAGTGCGCGCTGCGCGGATCGGACCACCGCGTGACCCTGCTCGCGGCGGCGTGCCGCCTCACGCTCGCGCATCTCGGCCATCAGCTCGGCACCTTCGGCAACGGTCATCGGCTGATCCATCGGCCCGCCAGGGCGGGTGGGTGAGAGCCGCACCAGACCATCTGTGTCGTCTTCTCGCTGACGGTCGTGATCGCCGGATGTCGCCGGATGGCCGTCGCCGCTGACATCGACCACGGAAACGTCGATCACGTCGTCGTTGTCGACAAACCGATTCGCCCGAACCTGTTCACCGATCCGTTCGACGCGTTGGGCGTGCGCTTCGGCTTGGCGCATATCGTCAGCGATCAAACCTGCCAACGGATCGCCGTCGCCGTCGTCTGACGATTCGTCGGGAACGTCGGTGCCGACGCTTCGCCGATACGCGGCGCGCGAAGTGATCTCGATTTGAGCCGAGATCCCTTCCAGCACCTGCTCATATGGTTTCACCGAAACCTCAACCTCTACAGCCGTTTTTGAGTTCACGCCTGCGCGGTCGAGCGCTTCGGTGATCGCTTTGAGCTTGACGTGTTCGGGCGTGTTGTCGTCGGTCGCCATCTTGAGTAACGCGCGCGCCATTCGGTCGGCGGCTTCGGCGATGCGCTGTTGAGCTTTGCGTTTTGCCTGCGGCGCGCGCCCGCCGTGCGTTCCGCAGACGCGCTGACCGTCCATCGCGGCGCGTTGGCACCGCTGACCGGTTCTATTGCTGGTCGCCGTGCACCGTCGGGCGGTCGGATTGGCGATTTCGGCCCACCACTGCTCAGACCACTTGACGATGCGTTCCGATGATGATGGGTGATCGGTGCCCTGTTCTGCGGTCTCGGCGTGCGCCTGGTCGTCGTGCCCAACCGTGTCAGTCATCCTCTTGTCCTTCGTCATTCTCGGTTTCGTCGTCGTCGAAGTCGTCGAAGTCGTCGAAGTCGTCGAAGTCGTCGGTTTCGGGTTCGCCGTCGTCTTCGGTTTCGTCGGTCTGAGTTGTCGCCGCCCATCCGAAACGGACGCGCCACCTTCCAGCCGCGCCCCAAAGCGGCGTCGGTTTCCACGTCAGCTCCCCGCCGAATTGCGTCGACACCAACATCGCCAGACCGCGCGCCAGATGCTCGCCCGCTTCGCTGGCGCGTTCGGCGATCTCGCCTTCGGCGGGCATCTTGGTTTCGGCCAGGAATGCGAACACCGCATCCGACACCGAAGCCGTCAGCGCCAGTCCTCGCCGATGTGCCCGACAGAATCCGCTTGGCTCTTTGGCCCGCGTGCAATGCAGCGCTCGGCATTGCAGCGAGCGCGGCACGGCCCGAATTGGTTTCGTGGTTTCGACCGTTATCGAATCTGGCGGCATATCATCAACTTTCGGTGTCGTCACGGTGTTCGTTGGTGTCGTCACGCTGTGGTCGTGATCGTTGTCATCTGCTCGCGCTCGGGCTCGGAACAGCCCTCCCCCTTATAGGGGGAGGGGAGGGCTGTGCCTCTTGAGCCGGGGACCGGGCCTGTTCCGACCTGTTCGGAACAGCTTGACCAGCGCGAACGCGCTAGCCGGAACAACTGTTCGGAACAGGTTTTGCTTGTTCCCGTCCTGTTCTGAGCAAACTCGACCCGGACAGCGTTTGCGCGGGTCAGTGGCGCATTCACCTGTTCGGAACAGATCACCCGATTTCGGCACTCTGAGAACAGGTTTCCGAACAGGTCAACGTTGCACGTCATGGTTGTTGTCCAGTCGTCAGCGGTGTCGCATTGGCGCGTTCGTTTCGGAACTTCAGCGCCGCCGACCACTTGGTCGCGTCGGCTTTACGTGCGCCCCCTGCGGCGGCATAAGCGAGCTTCGCTTTATCGCGGCCCAACGCCGCGTCGATGCCGAACCGGTCGAGATCGTCCACCAGCGCGGCGACTGCGGCGTCCAGCGGTGCCACGCTGCCATCGGGCTTCTGCACCGTCAGCGGGGTCGTCACGCGCCGATGGTGGCGCAGCGGATCGTCCCTGCGGCGAAGGCGCAGCGTTTGGGCGAAGTGCGGGCGTCGGCGCTTGCCGAGCGTCAACGTCAGCTCGTCGCTTCCCGGTGTCGGCACGGTGAGCCGGAAGTCGGCGTCGACATCGGAGAGTTTGTGCGAGCTTCCGCGCGGCCCGAGATCGGCGTTCTTGCCCAGGTGGTCGAGTCGCAACACGGCGATCTTGCGGTCGCGCAGTGGTTGAATGGCATTGCGGTAGAACTGGCTCCACGTATCGGCGTCGTTCTCCCCGCCGTCGATGAATCGGCTTATCGTGTCGAACACGACCAGATCGCACCCGCCGAGATCGCCGGAATGCTCTTCGATCAGCGCCAGGAGTTCGCGCGCACCTTTGATCATGTCGAGTGCGCCGAGATCGGGATAACAGACGACGTGAAGGTTCGGCAAGTCCAGCGGGGCGCCCATCGCGTCGAGTCCGTCGCGCCACCAGTCCTCACCGTTCTCGGCGTCCAGATAGATCACGCGCGCCGGGTCGAACTCCTCGGTGTGGTCGATGTGATTTCGACCGAGTGAAGCGTCAACGGCGATTGAGCGCGCCAGCACCGACTTACCCGTTCCCGGTGCCGCCGACAGCGACACGTAGGAGTCACGCGCCAGCACTTCGGGGAACAGCCATTGCACCGGCTTGGCCGGTTCGGTGCGAAGGCGGCGCAGATCCAACGCGGCGTTCCGCCGCGAGCCGGTTTGGCCGGCAGTTTGGGTTTCGTCGTCGTCGCCCACTACGCGCAGGTGGTCGAACCAGCCGTCGAGTACCGCCGATTCGGGACGGGTGTCGCGGTGATCGGTGCCGAACTCGCGATGACCGCGCGCCGAAAGATCGGCCATGATCTTCGGATCGTCGTCGGCGGCGATCACGTCGCGAACGGCTCGGCGCAGCATCGCCGCGAAGTCACCGCGTTCGGGTGCGCTACCGGTGGCGCGATAAGACTCGATCCAGTCGTCGTGCAGATCGCCCACGATCGTCGCTGACACCAAACCGGGGGCGATCTCGCGCGCCGTCCATCCGAGAATTCGCAACATCGCGTCGTGTCGGCTTTCGCCGCGCGAGATCCGCTCGGTGTAATTGTTGCGTAACGTCTTTCGCCGCCACGGTTGGCTTTCGTCGGTGTGGCGTTCACACCACGCGGCGACCGTTTCGTCGGTGATCGGCCCGCTGTCAGCCCCTCCCGCCCTGGTGGATTGTGCCGCCAGAGCGGTGCGGCCTTCGTCGGGTAGCTCGGGCACGTCGCCGACCGCCTGCCAAACGTACTTTCCGCCGTCGTCGGCTTTCGGATGCGGCGACGGTTCGACCAGGATCACCGCATTGCCGGTCTTGATTTCGCCGACGTGCGTTCCGTCGCTCAACAGGACGTTGACGTTTCGCAACACTTCGCCGGTCGCGAAGACGTAATGACCGCGCTCGCCACGACCGCCGCGCGACGACTGAAACAGACCTTTACGCAGCCACGCCATTTCGTCGGGTATCAAGTCGATGTCGAGGTCAATCGCAAGCAATTTGGACCGTCCGAGGTGGATCGCGACCCCCGGCGGGTCTGGGCGGTCCCAGTAGTGCTCGATCAGCTCGGGCCCGCGTGTGCTCAACGCGGGCCAGTCGTCACCCACGACCGAGCCGGGATGCTTGCCGGTGGCGACCGGCAGCACGAACAGACCCGCATCCGCATAAGCCGACGCCGCGTCATGCGCCGACAATCCCGCAACGCCGGGGATCGTCGGTGCGGCGTTGGCCCACGGTGGCCGGTCGTCGTCGGCGTCCGCGGTCCCGCCGAAGATGGGTCGGTCGGCGAACAGTTGAAGCACGCGCACAACGTCGAATGACTCGAATTCCGACACCGACCGCGAGCCGTCGAATTCGTCGTTAATCGCTGATAACATGTGGCCTAGTTTCTAGAGCTTGGGAACTGTCGGCGGGTCGACCTGGTGGAGGTCGGCCCGCCATTTAGTTAGGTACGAATTTACGCCGGGTGTCAGCTCTTATCGGCGCACGGCGCGCGGAAATCTGATGGTGCCTCTTCGGGTGGTCGGCTGGATGGCCCGACCGCGAGTCCCCGAGTCGCTTCCGCGCCGTCAAGCTCGGGGGCTCGCAGTCCGAAGTCGTTGCAGCAGAGAGAAAAACAGTGAAGCTAGGGTTGCGCGCCGCTTCCGATGAATTCCGCCAAACACGCCGAGCAGGCGACAACAACGATGATCAGATTGCCGAAAGTCAGCGGAACCGGAATTGGCTTTTTGTGCAATTCCGGCATTCCGCAGATTTCGGCGGAGCGCTTGTTCTCTGTCATTTTGTTGATGCACGTTGCGCCGGACAAATGCAGTTCGCACCATTGCTCATTTCGCGCAGTTTCGAGAACCTGCTCAAGAGTCTGATTCTCATGGATCGGCCAACGGTGGTTCGGCGACGATGTGATCAAAACGACGACGCCCGAATCGGGGTCACAACCGCCGGGTTCGGGATTCCGCGTGATGCCTTCGCGACCGTCATAGCGCAGATCGGTGAACGGCTCGGACTGGTAAGCGGTGATCGCAGCGTCAACCAAGCGGTACAGCGTGCCGTCACCGTGATCGCCGCCGTACTCGAAACCGAAGATCTCGGCCATCTGGCGTATCTGCGGCCAACGCTGATAAATCGGTTCGACCAAAGCGCGTGCGTGATCGTAGGCGGCGATGATCTGATCGGCGTCGGCTTCAGCGCCGGTTGACTGTTCACCGCCCGACATCCGCCGCGCCAGCGCAAGCAATCGGGTGTCGTGGCCGAATCGCTCGAATAGACGTTGATCATCGCGTTTCCACGACCGCTGCACCGGCCCGTTGATCCGCTCCGAGACTTCGGCGATCCGCTGTTGCGCGCGCTCAACGTCGTCGGGTTGGAGGTCGTCGGGCTGGTGGCTGGTCATAAGTGCATCTCTTTCGGGCCGTTCAGATCGGTGAGATTGTCGGGGTCGAGTAGAACTGGATACGCCGCAAGGGCCTTCGCCACAGGCTTGGCACCGTGGATGAACACCAGCCGCGACAGTTCGTTGGCGCGGCGCTGCGCGTGCGCGACCTGCATTGCGGCGATGTTGTGCTGAACGCGTTCCCGCCGAAGCGCGTCGGCGCGTTGACGCGGCGTCATGCGTTGCTCACCCGATGGGCGAACAGGTCTACTTCGTCGGCGTCGAACTTGAGTAGCTTGGGCCCGACTCGGCGGCACGAGATCAGGCCGCTTGCGACGTAGCTGCGCAGCGTGTTGGGGGATACGCCGAGCCGTTCGGCGGCTTGGGTCGTGGAGATCAGCACCGGTGCGGCTAGGCGTGCGCCAGCGGTGCGGGACCGCGCGGGGCGCGGCATGGGATCGGGGGTCAACGGAACACCTTTCATCAAGCTCGCCCGGTGAGGGCGACCCCGCTGGCCTCGCGGGGGGAGGGTCCGTTACGCAACGAATCATATCGCATGGCACCGTCAGGGTCACCTAGCCCAAGTGCGCGTCTTGGTATCAACGTGTACCGTGCTCGTATGCTGCACAACGGATTTCATAGGACCAAGGCGTAGGATCGCGGGCACGGCGCAGCGCGCCGAGACCCACGAAACTTGAGGATTTTCGGTGACCGCGACAATGACGCCCGATACTGAAGCGACGCTTGCAACACTGCTCGCGAACCCGATTTTCGGCGGAACCGCACCGTCACAGATGGGCATCGCGTCGACCGGCGACGCTCTCGTCACTCACACGGTTGACGGTGTGGATCTCAACGAGATCTGGGAATCGGTAGTTGAGGGATTCAACGCGCACAACGAACACCGCAACTCCATTGCCGACCTGCTGGCGTTCCGAACGACACTGCCCGGCGAAGCTGTGCCGCAGGGCGTTTCATCGCCACCGATGGAGAAGCTGACCGAATACGGCGTTCCCAACGCGGCGAACGTGCCGTCCAACGTTCTGATGCTCGGGTATGACTTCGGCGACTTCGGGTTGCGGTCGGCGTTCACTTGGCAGGCGCTTCGCAAGATGACCGCCGAACAGGTGTACGCGCACGTCAACACGATCATGCATTCGGACAATCGTCTGGTCACCGGGACGATTCTGAATCGGCTGTTCGACCCGGCGCAGCGCACCAACGATGAAGGCATCGCCTGCCGTGGCCTGTGGAACGCGGACGGCATGGGAGTGCCAGACTATCCGGGCAATTCGTTCGACCCTGCCACGACCACGCACTACTGGAAATCCGGTGCGGCGGTTGTCGATTCCGGCGATCTGGAAGACGCGATCAGGGCGATTCGCGCCAAGGGTTACGGTCTCGACGCAACGAGCCAGTTGCTCATTCTCGCCAACCCGAACGAATCCGAGTACATCCAGACGTTCCGTCAGGGTGAGGAGTCGCGCCCAGGCGGTCCGATTGCGCGGCACTCGTTCATCCCGTCGAAGCGCGCACCCGCATACCTGCAAGCCGACAACATCATCGGCGAAGCCATCGACGGCGTTTACAACGGCGTCGAATGCCTCGGTTCCTACGGTCCCGCGTGGCTGGTCGAAACGCCGTTCATCCCGCTCGGCTGGATCGCCGTCGTCGCCTCCGGCGGGCCGAATTCCCTCGCCAACGTCGTTGGGGTGCGCGAACATCCGATTGAGTCCTATCGGGGTCTGCTCGCCGTTCCCGGCGTGACCGCCTACCCGATCACCGATTCGACCTACATCCGATCGTTCGGCGTCGGCGTGCGCCAGCGCGGCGCAGTAGCCGCGATCCAGATCGGCACCGGCTCGGTCTACGCCGCGCCGACGATTGCGACCTAGGCCGATGGTCGCCGGATCGGCCAGCGTGCCGCAACACGTTCTCGACGCGATGGCCGACGCCAAGCTTAAGCCCAACCGGGCGGGGGCGTCCGAGTTCGGGCCGGGTCCGTCCCGCAACCGCGCCGATGTCGCTCCGTTGGTCAACCGTCGCCACCGTGACGGGATCACGCGCGATTCGGCGATTCTCGGGCCGCAGGTTTTCGAGCCCGAGTAGCCCGCCAAGGCGGGGCGGTCGTTGACATGGCCGCGCTCAATCGACGAAACGAGGGGATAGCCGAGATGGCGAATAAGGGCCAAGGCAAACGCCGGCCACGCAGCAAGTCCGGCCGTTTCAAGAAGAGGCGCTGACCGTGGCGAAGCGTCGAAACATTAAGCGCGACAAACGAGGCCGGTTCGCCAAGACCGGTTCGCGCACCGCGCGAGCCAAACGCGCCGTGCCGACCAACATCGTGTCGCGCAAGGTGAGCGCCGGTCGGGTCGGCCCAGGCGGGGAGTATGTCGGCGTGCGCGCCGGAATTGAACTCAAACCCAAACGCGGACGGTCGCGGTACTACGTCGGCGTGAGCGCAGGTCGACGGGTGTCCTACTGAATGCCCACCCGCCTTGGCGGGTTTGACCGCCTGCTACCTATCGAGCACGTTTGGCCAGGCTACTTCGACTTGCGCCGTAGCTGCTCGCTAGCACGCTGCAGGCGCCGGTTGTACTCCTCGATTCGACGCCGGTTCTCGCGTTGCACTCGACGGTTGTAGTCGTCAACGCGACGTTGATTTTCGCGTTGAACACGTCGATTGTGTTCGTCGACTCGACGTTGATGGTCGGCAGCCTGACTCCCGCTGGACATCTGTCCGACTGCCTCCTCCGCCGTCTGGCCCCGACGTCTCCGAGGCGCACTGCCGGTGCGCCTGCTGCTCAAGGTGGAATGACCGGACCACCCGAGCTGCGATTGATAGCTTAGCGTGCATCGCCGCCTCGGCCGACCGCTCATCCACAGCTTCCTCGGGAGGGTTCAGTGCACTGGGAGATTCGAGACTTCAAGGGCCTGCGCTCAGGGGCAATCGATCTTTCGCCGGGGAGACTGTCTGTCTTAACGGGCGTGAACAGCAGCGGAAAATCCAGCATCCTTCAATCGATTTTGATGCTTACGCAAAGTCTCTATCACTCTGGAGGCATCGTGCTAAACGGACCGCTAGTCCGTCTGGGCGAAGCGGCGGATCTGGTGAGGACCGATTCAGCCTTCGGGCGGATCGGACTTGATCTTAGTTATGCGAAAACCGATGAAGACGCGGAGTCGGCTCAAGTTTTCGCCATTCATGCCAATCTCAGCCCTAGTTCGGACAACGGCACTCTACACGCTGTCCGCCTTGAACTAAGTCGCCCAACAGAAGATGGTGCAGGCTCGCTGATTCTGGACCGTTCTCGGTCGCGCGGTGCCGACTTGGAAGCGGCACTCGCCATTGCAACAGGTGGCGAAGAATTCCTTCACGTCAAAGATACGTTTTCCAACGACAAACAGGCGCTACGTACTTATGTCCGGATGGAGGGGCTTGAGCCTGTAGAGGTCATCCAGTTATCTAGCCCTGACGGTATCAGGACGAAGTATCGCAAGGCGATCACAACATTTCTAGACGATGTAAGTGCAGGAAAGTACGATGTACCGCAACGAATTTCTGGCCGAAACGCTGACGAATTTACCGCTTACCGTGTAGTAAGCGAGTTCATTGAACTCATAGACAGTGCGCTCGAATCGAATAGCGTTGAAGGGCCTGAGATACGAGAGATTCTCGACGTGCCACGTAGTAATCCATTTTTGTTCGCGCGCGACTGGAATAAGCAGGACGAGATTTTACGAAATAGGGTAATTGATTTAGCAGTTGAGGAGCGGAGTGCGCGCCCGTACATAAGGGTTTGGGTCGAATCACAGTACCTCTATCGGCCAAGATCATCATGGCTGCAAGTCGGTGTGCTTGAACGCCAGTTTATGCGAACTTACAGCGAAAGCCTATCCGCATTAGTGTCACTAGCCGAGGCCTTGAATTCGATTTCGTCGCGCGTTGAATACCTAGGCCCGCTTCGAGATGAACCACGCGTGGTTTGGAATCAGTGGAATGAGCTCGCGCGAGGACTGCCCGTGGGGACTCGCGGCGAGTTTAGTGCGGTCCGACTGTCGCAGAGTGCAGATCGCGATATCAGTTACTGCCGGCCGAACGGCGAGGCGACAGTGGCACCTTTAGGTCAAGCTGTTAATGAGTGGCTTGGCTATTTGCAAATAGGGGAATCTGTGTCGGCCACTAGCGAGGGCAAGTTAGGTGTCCGGTTGGAACTTGAACTCGCAGGACATGGTAGGGACTTGACCGCAGTGGGAGTCGGCGTGAGTCAGGCGCTCCCGCTCGTTGTCGCCATGCTTGCAGTTGACACCGACTCCATATTCATCGTCGAACAGCCAGAATTGCACTTGCACCCGGCAGTGCAGGCGAGGCTTGCAGACTTCATTGTGGTCGCCCGTCCGGCGCTTACATGCTTAGTGGAGACCCACAGCGAGGCCTTCGTTACTCGAATACGGCGACGAGTGGCTGAAGGATTGATACCTACAGACCGCGTCAACATCATCTTTGTCGAGCCGGGCGAGTCCGGTTCAACAATGCGACACTTGGCCTTGTCAGAATCGGGCGATCTGTCGGACTGGCCCGCTGGCTTCATATCGGGTGAGGACGAGGATGCGAAGGCGATCCTATCAGCCAATATCGCCCGCATCAGGAAGCCGTGATGGGAGAACTAAAGCTACATGCCTTCTTTGATCCTGAGTTGATAGTTCCCTCCGCCTCGTCCATCCATATGCTGGAGTTCTGGATGCGGTTGCAAGAGTGGACTGAGGATCCACGTCCGCGATTAGGGCCGAGCACTTCTCTAGCGCTACAAGAACTCATGTCGCAGCCCCCAGCTGTCGAGGGCCTGCCACCTGCAGAGTTCTGGAAAATTGTGGGAAAATTGGTCAGCCGAGTGGAAGCATATCCGGACGCGAGCGAGACCGTCTGTAGCAACCATATTGGCGATGCGTACACGCCGTTCTGGGGTCACGACCAAAACATAGAGAAGCTGATAGACGCGCTCGGATATTCGCCGTGTGAAGGTGGAACTGCGATTGCAACTGACTCGCGGTGCTGGGCTAGTCACATTCGTCGACCCAAGTGCGAATTGTGTCAAAGCAGATTGATCGAATTGTACACCCGGCCGCTCATGAGCCTAGAGGGTATGTGGCGAGATCTTTACTTGGAATCTGCTTCTGACAGTACCGATGTACTACGGGCATATTCCTCTGAGATGTTCCCGAGTTTGACTTTCGCCGACTCTGCGTGGAATGGAGTGAACTTGATCCGCGGAGAAGTGCATGAGGTGACTCGAAAGCTAGTCCATCACCTGGGCGTGCTCAACGACCAAGCGCGTGAAATTTGGAGTACATACCCATCTACCACTGATAGGCAGTCACACTTGGCCAGTTTAAGTGTGGAGGCTTCTCCGGAGAATGCGAATACGCACCGATCAAAGAGTGCGATGAGGGCCCGCATGTTCAGTTTCGAAGGAGGTGAGATCTGCTGTGAATGGCACACCAAATTGCAGAGGCACCGCGACAGAATATATTTTGCGGTCGAGGGTGGGCGTGTGTACGTCGGTGCCATCACTGACCACTTGTGATGCGGTCGTGCAACACCGGATCCCGTGCGCCAGCTAACGAATCCGCGCCACCAGCGAACGCACCGGATCGTTGAGTCATCGTTGAGCCCTGCCGGGGCGGGTGGGTGAATCGACCTAAACATGCTGTTAAGAGCAGGTTTCTGGTGTGGTGCCCCCGGCAGGATTCGAACCTGCGGCCTTCTGCTCCGGAGGCAGACGCTCTATCCCCTGAGCTACGGGGGCGCAGGCAGACGAGCTGCGCCATTGGGCGTTCGACAGCCTAACGCATGCGCACCCGATCGCCGAAACCCGGCGAGTCCGTCCGGGCCGACACCGTCCCGCGGTCCCGGCGGGAAACCGATTCGAGGGCTGACCACCGGAGACCATAGGATGGTCCCCCGTGACCCCCGCCGATCTGGCCGAGCTGCTCAAGACCACTGCCGCGGCGGTACTGGCCGAGCGCGGCCTCGACGCCGCCGCCCTGCCGGCGACCGTCACGGTCGAGCGTCCCCGCAATCCCGAGCACGGCGACTACGCCACCAACCTCGCGCTGCAGCTGGGCAAGAAGGTCGGCACCAACCCTCGTGACCTCGCCGGTTGGCTCGCCGAGGCGCTGACCAGCCAGGACGGCATCGCCGGCGCCGACGTCGCCGGGCCCGGCTTCGTCAACCTGCGCATCGAGACCTCCGCCCAGAGCATCGTGGTGGCCAACGTGCTGGCCGCCGGTGACACGTTCGGCCACTCCGACGCGCTGAACATCAACGTCAACCTCGAGTTCGTCTCCGCCAACCCCACCGGCCCCATCCACATCGGCGGCACCCGCTGGGCCGCGGTCGGCGACGCGCTCGGCCGCCTCATGACCACCCAGGGCGCCCGCGTCACCCGCGAGTACTACTTCAACGATCACGGCGCCCAGATCGACCGGTTCGCCCGCTCGCTGGTCGCCGCCGCCAAGGGTGAACCCGCCCCCGAGGACGGCTATGCCGGCGGCTACATCGTCGACATCGCCAACCAGGTCCAGGCCAAGGTGCCCGACGTCATGGCCCAGCCCGCCGACGAGCGGCAGGAGACCTTCCGTGCCGTCGGCGTCGACTTGATGTTCGCCCACATCAAGGCCTCCCTGCACGACTTCGGCACCGACTTCGACGTGTACACCCACGAAGACTCGATGCACACCTCCGGCCGCGTCGACCAGGCCATCGCCCGGCTCCGCGAGACCGGCAACATCTACGAGAAGGACGGCGCAACCTGGTTGCGCACCACCGAGTTCGGCGACGACAAGGACCGCGTCGTCATCAAGAGCGACGGCAACGCCGCCTACATCGCCGGTGACCTCGCCTACTTCCTGGACAAGCGCCAGCGCGGCTTCGACCTGTGCATCTACATGCTCGGCGCGGACCACCACGGCTACATCGCCCGGCTCAAGGCCGCCGCGGCCGCCCTCGGCGACGACCCCGACACCGTCGAAGTGCTCATCGGCCAGATGGTGAACCTGGTCCGCGACGGCCAGCCGGTGCGGATGAGCAAGCGGGCGGGCACCGTGATCACGCTCGACGACCTCGTCGACGCCATCGGGGTGGACGCCGCCCGCTACGTGCTGATCCGCAGCTCGGTGGACACCCCCATCGACATCGACCTGCAGCTGTGGTCCAGCCAGTCGAGTGAAAACCCGGTCTACTACGTGCAATACGCGCACGCGCGGCTCTCGGCCCTGGCCCGCAGCGCCGCCGACCTCGGCATCGCCGCCAGCACCGAGAACCTCGGCCTGCTGGTGCACGACCGCGAGGGCGCGCTGATGCGCACCATCGGCGAGTTCCCCCGCATCCTGAACACCGCCGTCTCGCTGCGCGAACCGCACCGCGTCTGCCGCTACCTGGAGGACCTGGCCGGGGACTACCACCGGTTCTACGACTCCTGCCGCGTGCTGCCACAGGGCGACGAGGAACCGGGTGACCTGCACGCGGCGCGCCTGGCGCTGTGCGCGGCGACGCGGCAGGTGATCGCCAACGGGCTTCGGATCCTCGGCGTCAGCGCACCGGAGCGGATGTAGATGGCGCACCCCGCAGGTCCCCGGCACGCCGAGGAGCGCCACCACGGTGGCGCGCCTGCGCGCCCCGCATCGGTCGACGACGTGCTGGTGATCGCCCCGAACGTGTGGCCGCGCAACGCCGTTCGCGGCGAAGACGGCGAGGTGCGCATCGCGGGCATCCCCGTGAGCACGCTGGCCGCCGACTACGGCACCCCGCTGTTCGTCATCGACGAGGACGACTTCCGCACCCGCTGCCGCGACATCGCCGCCGCGTTCGGCGGGGGAGAACACGTGCGCTACGCCGCGAAGGCATTCCTGTGCAGCGAGGTCGCCCGCTGGATCGACCAGGAGGGCCTGGGCCTGGACGTCTGCAGCGGCGGCGAGTTGGCCGTGGCGCTGCACGCCGGGTTCCCTGCCGAACGAATCGCATTGCACGGCAACAACAAGTCCGTCGTCGAACTCGAGGCCGCCGTCACGGCCGGTGTCGGCCACGTCGTGCTGGACTCGCTCGTCGAGATCGAGCGGCTCGACGCCATCGCCGGCGCGGCGGGCATCGTGCAGGACGTCCTGGTGCGCGTCACCGTGGGCGTCGAGGCCCACACCCACGAGTTCATCTCGACGGCACACGAGGACCAGAAGTTCGGGCTGTCGCTGGCCAGCGGCGCCGCGATGGACGCAGTCCGCCGCGTCTTCGCCGCCGACAACCTGCGACTGGTGGGGCTGCACAGCCACATCGGCTCGCAGATCTTCGACGTCGCGGGTTTCGAGATCGCCGCGCACCGCGTCATCGGGTTCCTGCGCGACGTGATCGCCGAATTCGGCGTCGCCAAGACCTCCCAGATCTCGATCGTGGACCTGGGTGGCGGCCTCGGCATCTCCTACCTGCCGCACGACGACCCGCCACCGATGTCCGAGCTGGCCGACAAGCTGTGGGCCATCGTGCGCAGCGAGTCCGCCGCCGTCGGTCTGCCCACGCCCAACCTGGTCGTGGAGCCCGGCCGGGCCATCGCAGGCCCGGGGACCGTCACCCTGTACCAGGTGGGCACCGTGAAGGACGTCGCGATCAGCCCCACCGCGCAGCGACGCTACGTCAGCGTCGACGGCGGCATGAGCGACAACATCCGCACCTCGCTGTACGACGCCGAATACGACGCCCGGCTGGTCTCGCGCACCAGCACCGCCGCACCCGTGCTGTCGCGCATCGTCGGAAAGCACTGCGAGAGCGGTGACATCGTGGTGCGCGACACCTGGGTGTCCGAGGACGTCGCCCCCGGTGACCTGATCGGCGTCGCCGCGACCGGCGCCTATTGCTATTCGATGTCGAGCCGGTACAACCTGCTCGGCCGGCCCGCGGTGGTGGCCGTCAAGGATGGCGTGGCCCGCCTGGTGCTGCGCCGCGAGACCACCGACGATCTGCTGAGCCTGGAGGTAAGCGACGAATGACAGAGCAGAAGCCCATCGGCGTAGCGGTATTGGGCCTGGGCAACGTGGGCACCGAGGTGGTGCGCATCATCGAGGACAGTGCTGCCGACCTCGCCGCCCGCATCGGCGCCCCGCTGGAGCTGCGCGGCATCGGCGTGCGACGGGTGGCCGACGACCGCGGCGTGCCCAGCGCGCTGCTGACCGACGACATCGAGGCGCTCGCCGCCCGTGAGGACGTCGACATCGTCGTCGAGCTCATGGGGCCGGTGGAACCCGCCCGCAAGGCGATCCTCACCGCGCTGGAGCAGGGCAAGTCGGTGGTCACCGCCAACAAGGCGCTCATGGCGCAATCCACCGGCGAACTGGCCCAGGCGGCCGAGAACGCCCGCGTGGACCTGTACTTCGAGGCGGCCGTCGCCGGCGCCATCCCGGTGATCCGGCCGCTGACGCAGTCGCTGGCCGGTGACTCCGTGCTGCGCGTCGCGGGCATCGTCAACGGCACCACCAACTACATCCTCTCGGCGATGAACGACACCGGCGCCGACTACGCGGGGGCCCTCGCCGACGCCAGCGCGCTCGGCTACGCCGAGGCCGATCCCACCGCCGACGTCGAGGGGTACGACGCCGCCGCCAAGGCGGCGATCCTGGCCTCCATCGCCTTCCACACCCGCGTCACCGCCGACGACGTCTACCGCGAGGGCATCACCAAGGTCTCCGCCGAGGACTTCCAGTCGGCCAAGGCCCTGGGCTGCAACATCAAGCTGCTGGCCATCTGCGAGCGGCTCACCGACGCCGACGGGCAGCAGCGGGTCTCGGCCCGCGTGTACCCCGCACTGGTGCCGTTGGAGCACCCGCTGGCGTCGGTCGGCGGTGCGTTCAACGCCGTGGTGGTCGAAGCCGAGGCGGCCGGCCGGCTGATGTTCTACGGCCAGGGCGCCGGCGGCTCCCCGACGGCGTCCGCGGTGATGGGCGACGTCGTGATGGCGGCCCGCAACCGCGTGCAGGGCGGCCGCGGGCCGCGTGAGTCGAAGTACGCCCAGTTGCCCATCGCCCCTATCGGATTGATCCCCACCCGCTACTACGTGTCGATGAGCGTCGCCGACCGACCGGGCGTACTGTCGTCGGTCGCCGCGGAGTTCGGCAGGCGCGAGGTGAGCATCGCCGAGGTGCGCCAGGAGGGCATCGTCGACGAGGGTGGGCAGCCGTGCGGGGCTCGCATCGTCGTCGTCACCCACCGCGCCACCGATGCCGCACTGTCGGACACCGTGGCCGCGCTGTCAGATCTCGACGTCGTGCAGGGCATCAACAGCGTGCTGCGCCTGGAAGGAACCCCCGAATGATCTCCGCCGGATCCGATTCCCGTGCCGTCCACCGGCCGTGGCCGGGCCTGATCGGCGCGTACCGCGACCGGCTGCCCGTCGAGGACCACTGGCGCAACGTCACGCTGCTCGAAGGCGGCACGCCGCTGATCCATGCCACGCACATCAGCGAGATCACCGGCTGCACCGTGCACCTGAAGGTCGAGGGACTCAACCCCACGGGCTCCTTCAAGGACCGCGGGATGACCGTCGCCGTCACCGAGGCGGTGGCCAGGGGGCAGCAGGCCGTGCTGTGCGCGTCCACCGGCAACACGTCGGCGTCGGCCGCGGCGTACGCCGCCCGCGCGGGCATCACGTGCGCGGTGCTGATTCCCCAGGGCAAGATCGCGATGGGCAAGCTCGCGCAGGCAGTCATGCACGGCGCCAAGATCATTCAGATCGACGGCAACTTCGACGACTGCCTGGAACTGGCCCGCAAGCTGACGGCCGACTACCCGACCGTGGCGCTGGTGAACTCCGTCAACTCCTACCGCATCGAGGGCCAGAAGACCGCCGCGTTCGAGATCGTCGACGCCTTGGGGACGGCTCCCGACGTGCACTCGCTGCCCGTCGGCAACGCGGGCAACATCACGGCCTACTGGAAGGGCTACTCGGAGTACCACCGCGACGGGCTGTCGGACCGGCTGCCGAAGATGCTCGGCACCCAGGCCGCGGGCGCCGCCCCGCTGGTGTCCGGCCAGCCGGTGAAGAACCCCGAGACCATCGCCACGGCCATCCGCATCGGAGCCCCCGCGTCGTGGAACCCGGCCGTCGAGGCGCAGCAGCAGTCCGGTGGCAAGTTCCTCGCCGCCACCGACGAGGAGATCCTGGCGGCCTACCACCTGGTGGCGCGGTCCGAGGGCGTGTTCGTCGAGCCGGCGTCGGCCGCCAGCATCGCCGGCCTGCTGAAGTCGGTCGAGGACGGTTGGGTGACCAAGGGGTCCACGGTGGTCTGCACCGTCACCGGTAACGGTCTCAAGGACCCCGACACCGCGCTCAAGGGCATGCCGGAGGTGACGGCCATCCCCGTCGATCCGTCTGCCGTGGTGGACCAGCTGGGTCTGGCCTGATCGGATGAGCGTGCGGGTTGACGATGGTGGAAGGGCGGCTGCCGTGACGCAGGTGCTCCCGGCCGGCCTGAGCACTACCGCGGTGGTCGCGGCGTCGAGCGCCAACCTGGGTCCCGGCTTCGACAGCCTCGGGTTGGCGTTGGGCCTGTACGACGAGATCGAGGTCACCACTGCGGATTTTGGGCTGACGATCCACGTCGAAGGGGAGGGCGCCGGCCAGGTTCCCCTGGACGCGTCCCATCTCGTGGTACGTGCCATCGACGCCGGCCTCACCGCGGCCGGCTTCGGCGCTGCCGGCTTGAACATCCGCTGTCGCAACGCCATTCCGCACTCGCGTGGGTTGGGATCGTCCGCCGCGGCCGTCGTGGGCGGTTTGGCCGTCGCCAACGGCCTTGTGGCGCAGACTGATTCGCCCGTGTTGACCGACGACCGCCTGGTGCAACTGTCCTCGGAGTTCGAGGGTCATCCGGACAACGCATCGGCGGCCGTGCTCGGCGGGGCCGTGGTGTCCTGGACCGAGGGGGAGGGGCCGCTGGCCACCTACGCGGCGGCGCCGCTGCGGCTGCACTCCGACGTGCACCTGTTCCCGGCCATCCCGCAGGTGCGGTCGTCGACTGCCGAGACCCGCATCCTGCTGCCGGACACCGTCAGCCACGTCGATGCCCGCTTCAACCTGAGCCGCGCCGCCCTGTTGGTCGTCGCGCTCACCGAACGGCCGGACCTGTTGATGGCCGCGACCGCCGACCGGCTGCACCAGTCCCAGCGCGGACCCGCCATGCCGGCCTCTGCGGAATACATCGAGATCCTGCGGCGTTGTGGGGTGGCAGCGGTGCTGTCCGGGGCCGGACCAGCGGTTATCGCACTGAGTACCGAGCCGGAACTGCCGGCCGAGGCCCTGGAGTTCGGCGCCGCGCACGGGTTCACCGTCCAGGAGATGGCCGTGGGAGAGCGTGTGCGCTGGACGACCGGCGCCGACGTCTCGCGCTGATCGACCCGAGGAGCGCGTGACGTCGACGGCGCAGGGTGCCAGACGCGCGGTGGCGGCATTCTTGCTTCCCACTCGGATGCGAGTTATCCTCGCAATCGTCCAGCAATCGCAGCGTCTGTGCCTGCGCCGACACTAGGACGACCACTCTTTTCTTTGGTGTTCAACCCGTGTACTGACGGTTCGCCGCACGACGGCGAATCCACGCGATCACCGTTGCCGATGCGGCGGTGGGACCTCGACATTCAGCGGATCGGCTGACTGCGAACAACCCTCGTACGACCAGATGAGCGAGGGTAAGGAAAGGAAATCCGTGACTGATACGGACCTCTTCACGGCTGAGGGCTCGAGCGACGACGTCGCCGCGCCGAACGCCGTGACCACGCCCCCCACGAACTCCGCCGAGAGCGGCTCGAACGCCGCGTCGTCCGGCAAGGGTGGCTCACTGACCGCGATGGTGCTGCCGGACCTGCGTGCCCTGGCCAGCCAGCTCGGCGTCAAGACGTCCTCCGGCATGCGCAAGAGCGATCTGATCGCCGCCATCCGGGCACACCGCGGCGAGACCAACGGGGCGTCCCCAACCGCCGACGAGCCCGCTGGGCAGGCCGTTCAGGCCGCAGAGTCGGTCAAGGAACAGCCCAACGAGACGGCCGCCGAGGCCTCGGTGCAGGCCCCGCCGCGACGCGAGCGCCGCAGCGCCTCCCGCCAGACGGGTGCGCCCAGCGCCGCCGCCGAGGCGCCCACCACGCAGCCGGCGACCGAGGTCGCGACCGACGCTGCCCCCGACAAGGCCCCCGACAAGCCGGAGCAGTCCGACAAGCCCGCCTCCGCGCCCAAGGCCGAGAAGGCACAGGCGCCGGCCAAGGCCGACGCCGGCGAATCGGCCGCCCCCGTGGAGGCCGGCGACGACACCAAGAGCGCCGGTGACGAAGGCGGCTCCCGTCGACGCAACCGCGAGAACCGCAACAACAATCGGTCCAACAACGACGACCGCAACAACAACGACCGGGGCGGCGACAACCGCGGCGAGGGCAACCGCGCCGAGAAGGCCGACCAGGACGACACCGCGGGCGGGAATCGCAACCGCAACAACAACGACCGCAACAACAACCGGTCCAACAACGACGACCGGGGCAACAACGAGAACCGGGGCAACAACGAGAACCGGGGCAACAACGAGAACCGGGGCAACAACGAGAACCGCAACGACGGTGGCAACCGCGGCGGCGAGACCCGGAACAACGAGAACCGGAACAACGAGAACCGGTCGAACAACAACGACGACGATGACGACGAGGGCCGCGGCGGTCGTCGCGGTCGGCGGTTCCGCGACCGCAGGCGCCGCGAGCGCGGTGGCGGCGGCGGCGAGGGCGGCGACACCGAACTGCGCGACGACGACGTGGTCCAGCCCGTCGCCGGCATCCTCGACGTCCTCGACAACTACGCCTTCGTCCGCACGTCGGGCTACCTGGCCGGACCCAACGACGTCTACGTGTCGATGAACATGGTCCGCAAGAACGGGCTGCGCCGCGGTGACGCCGTCACCGGTGCGGTGCGCGTGCCCCGCGAGGGCGAGAGCACCGGCGGCAACAACCCGCGGCAGAAGTTCAATCCGCTGGTGCGCCTCGACAGCGTCAACGGTGGCTCGGTGGAGGACGCCAAGAAGCGTCCCGAGTTCGGCAAGCTGACGCCGCTGTACCCGAATCAGCGCCTGCGCCTCGAGACCACGCCGGAGCGGCTCACCACGCGCGTGATCGACCTGATCATGCCGATCGGCAAGGGCCAGCGCGCCCTTATCGTGTCCCCGCCCAAGGCGGGCAAGACCACGATCATGCAGGACATCGCGAACGCGATCACGAAGAACAACCCCGAGTGCCACCTGATGGTCGTCCTCGTCGACGAGCGTCCCGAAGAGGTCACGGACATGCAGCGCTCCGTCGTGGGTGAGGTCATCGCCTCCACCTTCGACCGGCCGCCGTCAGACCACACCCAGGCCGCCGAACTCGCCATCGAGCGGGCCAAGCGCCTGGTGGAGCAGGGCAAGGACGTCGTCGTGCTGCTCGACTCGATCACCCGCCTCGGCCGCGCGTACAACAACGCGTCGCCGGCGTCGGGTCGCATCCTGTCCGGCGGTGTCGACTCGACCGCGCTCTACCCGCCCAAGCGGTTCCTCGGCGCGGCGCGCAACATCGAGCACGGCGGGTCGCTGACCATCATCGCCACGGCGATGGTGGAGACCGGGTCCACCGGTGACACCGTGATCTTCGAGGAGTTCAAGGGCACCGGCAACGCCGAACTCAAGCTCGACCGCAAGATCGCGGAGCGTCGCGTGTTCCCGGCCGTGGACGTCAACCCGTCGGGCACCCGCAAGGACGAGCTGCTGCTCGGGGCCGACGAGTTCGCCATCGTGCACAAGCTGCGGCGCGTGCTCAGTGGCCTGGACAGCCATCAGGCCATCGACCTGCTCATGAGCCAGCTGCGCAAGACCAAGAACAACTACGAGTTCCTGGTTCAGGTCTCCAAGACCACGCCGGCCAGCATGGACAACGACTAGGCCCCGAACGCCACGTTCTGAGCACCGCGAAAGGGCCCTGTCTCCACGGAGGCAGGGCCCTTTCGGTGTCAGGGGGCGGGCGGTCAGACCGCGGGATCGGCGCGCAGCGCCGTCATCACGTAGCGCCGCACGTGGGAGAGGACGGCCTCGGGATCGTTGACGTCGAGCTGGCGACCCGGCACCGTGGTCAACGACAGGATGGCCCGCGCCACCCACTCCGATGCCTCGTCGACCACGATGTCGGGGTGCACCTCGCCGGCGTCGCGCGCCGCGACGACGTAACGCCGCCAGAAGTCGGCGAGATCGGGCACCAGGCCGGACACGCCCGCCCCCGCACACAACGCGAACTCCTCGGGCTCCTCGGTGCGCAGCTTCATCAGCAGCGCCCCCGGATCGTCGTATGCGGTGCGCGCGTGACTCACCCCCGCCGCGATCTGGCGGTCCAGTCCCCGTACCTGACCGAGCAACGCGTGCGAATCCGACCAGTACGCGTCGTTGAGTCGAACCAGGGCCGCGCCCAGCAGGGTCGCCTTGTCGGGGAAGTGGCGGTACAGCCAGCCGCGGGACACCGCGGCGACCTCGGCCACCTCCGAGACCGTCGTGGCGCGGATTCCCTTGGCGCGCAGACACACCTCGGCGGCATCGATCAGACGGTCACGAACCGTCGGGGTGCCGGAGGGGGCCACGGTCACGGAAGTGTCGGTCAACGATCCTCTTCGAGCTGCGGGGGAGCGGGTCCATGCATTCTGCCAATGGCCGGACGGGGCGGGGGTCACGACCCGACAATGGTGGACACATTCGGAATCGTGTTCACTGCCGAAAGGGCATGGATGACCGACACGCTGCAGAGCCTGATGCGCAGTCGCGCGGCCGACGACGGCGTCGCCATCAGGTACGGCGACCGCACGTGGACGTGGCGCGAGCACGTCGCGCAGGCGCGGGCGCAGGCCGCGGCGGTGATCGCGGCGGCCGATCCCGGCCGCCCGCTGCACGTCGGCGCATTGCTGGGCAACGGCCCCGACATGCTCACCGCACTCGCCGCCGCGGCGCTCGGCGGGTACGTGCTGTGCGGGGTGAACACCACTCGCCGGGGCGAGGCGCTGGCCCGCGACGTCGCCCGCGTCGACTGCCAGTTGCTGCTCACCGACGGCGAACATCGCGGACTGCTGCGGGGAGTCGAGCTGCCCGGAGTCGAGGTCGTGGACGTCTCGCAGGCCGACTGGCACGCCCGCACCAGCGCCGCGCCGCAGCTCGTGCCCCATCGCGAGGTCGTGCCCGACGACACGTTCATGCTGATCTTCACCTCGGGCACCAGCGGTGAACCCAAGGCCGTCGAGGTACCGCACGCCATGGTGCTGTTCGCCGGTACCGCGCTGGTGCAGCGGTACGGCCTCGACGCCTCCGACGTCTGTTACCTCGCCATGCCGCTGTTCCACTCGAACGCCGTCTACGCGGGGTGGAGCGTGGCCCTCAACGCCGGGGCGGCCATGGTTCCCGCCACCTTCTCGGCGTCGCGGTTCCTGCCCGACGTGCGCCGGTACGGCGTCACCTACATGAACTACGTCGGCAAGCCACTCGCCTACGTCCTGGCCACCCCGGAGCAGCCCGACGACGCCGAGAACCCCTTGCGCATCGCGTTCGGCAACGAGGCCACCGACCGTGACATCGAGGAGTTCGGCAGGCGCTTCGGCTGCGCGGTCTGGGACGGCTTCGGCTCCACCGAGACCGCCGTCATCATCACGCGTCCCGACGACACTCCGCCGGGGTCCATCGGCAAGGGTTTCCCCGGCGTGGCGATCTACGACCCGGAGACCGTCACCGAATGCGAGATCGCGCGGTTCGACGGGCAGGGGGCACTGCTGAACGCCGACGCCGCCACCGGGGAGTTGGTCAACACCTCCGGCAGCGGCCTGTTCCGGGGCTACTACAACGACCAGGGCGCGACCGACCAGCGGCTGCGCCACGGCATGTACTGGTCGGGCGACCTCGCCTACCGCGACGCCGACGGGTGGATCTACCTCGCGGGCCGCACCGCCGACTGGATGCGCGTCGACGGCGAGAACATGACCACGGCGCCCATCGAACGCATCCTGCTGCGGCTGGCCGCGGTCAGTCGCGTCGCGGTGTACCCGGTCCCCGACGACCTCGTCGGCGACCAGGTGATGGCGGCGCTCGTCCTGCGTGACGACGCCACGGTGACGCCGGAGGAGTTCGCCGCGTTCCTCGCGGACCAGCCCGACCTGTCCCCGAAGGCGTGGCCCCGGCACGTGTGGGTGGCCGACGATCTGCCCAGCACCGCGACCAACAAGATCCTCAAACGCGAGCTGATCGCGATGGGCGCCGACCCGGCGGGCGGGGTGGTGTGGACGCGGCACGGCAGGGCATTCCAGGTCGCGGGGGAGCCCGCCGTCAGCGGCACGGATCGCTGACCCGTCGCCCGCGACGGCCCAGGAATAGCGACCGGTCCGTGCACGTTTAGGACTCTGACGGCTGACCTGGCATAATGGGCCGTCGCCCCTCGGTACCGGTTCACGTCCGACGCCTCCTGTGGAGGAACGGGCGACCCGGCGACCAACCAACGAAGAGGACTACACATGAAATCGGGTATTCACCCCAGCTACGCCGACACCACCGTCGTATGCGGTTGCGGCAACACGTTCCAGACGCGCAGCACCAAGGAGAGCGGCCACATCGTGGTCGAGGTGTGCTCGCAGTGCCACCCCTTCTACACCGGCAAGCAGAAGATCCTCGACACCGGCGGCCGCGTGGCCCGGTTCGAGAAGCGCTACGGCAAGCGCAAGGCCGGCTCCGGTAGCTAGTCCCGACGACGGCGCCCGCTCCCGACGCTCCGCGTTGGGTACGGGCGCCGTTCTCGTTGGCATCGGACGCGACGCACGGAGGCATTTCCATGAGTGACAACAAGATCGACGTGCTCCTCGACGAGCACGCCAGCCTGGAGAGCCAGCTCGCCGACCCTGCGCTGCACGCCGACGCCGCAGCCGCGCGCCGGGTCGGTCGCCGCTTCGCGCAGCTGTCACCCATCGTCGCCACCTACCGCAAGCTCGAGGCCGCCCGCGGCGACCTCGACGCCGCCAAGGAACTGGCGGCCGACGACGCGTCGTTCGCCGAGGAGGTGCCCGACCTCGAGAGTCGGGTCGCCGAACTCGACCGTCAGCTCACCGACCTGCTGGCGCCGCGCGACCCGCACGACGCCGACGACGTGGTCCTCGAGGTGAAGTCCGGCGAAGGCGGCGAGGAGTCCGCGCTGTTCGCCGCCGACCTCGCCCGCATGTACATCCGCTACGCCGAGCGTCACGGCTGGACCGTGACCGTGCTCGACGAGACCACGTCCGACCTCGGCGGCTACAAGGACGCGACGATCACCATCGCCAGCAAGGGCGACTCGGCCGACGGCGTCTGGTCGCGGCTGAAGTTCGAGGGTGGCGTGCACCGCGTACAGCGGGTGCCGGTCACCGAATCGCAGGGCCGCGTGCACACCTCCGCGGCAGGCGTCCTGGTCTACCCCGAGCCCGACGAGGTCGAGCAGGTGCAGATCGACGAGTCCGACCTGCGCATCGACGTCTACCGGTCCTCCGGCAAGGGCGGGCAGGGCGTCAACACCACCGACTCCGCCGTGCGCATCACGCACCTGCCCACCAACATCGTCGTCACGTGCCAGAACGAGCGCTCGCAGCTGCAGAACAAGGCCCGCGCCATGCAGGTGCTCGCCGCCCGGCTGCAGGCGCTCGCCGAGGAGCAGGCGCAGGCCGACGCGTCCGCCGACCGGGCGAGCCAGATCCGCACCGTCGACCGCAGCGAGCGCATCCGCACCTACAACTTCCCCGAGAACCGCATCGCCGATCACCGCATCAACTTCAAGGCGCACAACCTCGACCAGGTGCTTGACGGCGACCTGGACCCGCTGTTCGACGCGCTGGCCGCCGCCGACAAGCAGGCCCGCCTGCAGGAAGCGTGACCACGCCCGACGCGACGGCGCTGCGGCGGTGGGTGGCGTCGGCCACCCGGACGCTGGCCGACGCCGGCATCGACAGCGCCCGCCACGATGCCGAGTCGCTCGCCGCGCACGTGGCGGGCGTCGACCGCGGCCGGCTGTTCCTCACCGTGCCCGACGCCGGATTCGAGGCGCGCTTCTCCGAGATCGTCGCGGCCAGGGCGCGCCGCATCCCGCTGCAGCACCTCGTCGCCTCGGCGGCGTTCGGCCCGGTCGAACTCGACGTCGGTCCCGGCGTGTTCGTGCCGCGACCCGAGACCGAGGCGCTGCTGGAATGGGCGCTGACACAACCACTTCCGTCGCAACCGCTGATCGTCGACCTGTGCACGGGGTCCGGTGCCCTGGCCATCGCGCTGGCCCACCCATCGACAGGCCTCACACCCGCCGCCACGATCATCGGTGTCGACGACTGGCCCAGCGCGTTGGAGTACGCGCGGCGCAACGCCGCGGGCACCGGAGTGCGCATCGTCGCCGCCGACGTCACCTCGCCCGACCTGCTCGCCGAGTACGACGGCGCCGTCGACCTCATCGTGGCCAACCCGCCCTACATCCCCGAGGGTGCCGTCCTGGAACCCGAGGTCGCCGATCACGATCCGCACCACGCGCTGTTCGGCGGTCCCGACGGAGCGAGCGTCATCGGACCCATGGCGGTCAACGCCGCGCGACTGCTGCGTCCCGGGACCGGCCGCATCGGCGTCGAACACGACGACACCACCGCCGCGGCGACCGTCGCGATCTTCGAGCGCACCGGGGCGTTCACCGAAGTCACGTCGCGCCACGACCTCACCGGGCGACCCCGGTTCGTCACCGCCGTCCGGGCGGAGTGAGAAGCTAGACGTCGTGATCGACGAGCGCCTGCTGCAGGAGCAACCGTGACGGAACTCTTCGACTGCACCGACCCCGACCAACGCGCCGCGGGCCTGGCGTCTGCGGTGAGCGCGGTCAAGGGAGGCCGCCTGGTGGTCATGCCCACCGACACGGTGTACGGCATCGGCGCCGACGCGTTCGACGGCTCCGCCGTGGCCGCGCTGCTGGCCGCCAAGGGGCGCGGTCGGGACATGCCGGTCGGCGTGCTCGTCGGCTCGTGGCACACCATCGAGGGACTCGTCTACTCGGTGCCCGCCAGCGCGCGAGAACTCATCCGGGCGTTCTGGCCAGGCGCGCTGAGCCTGGTGGTACGCCAGGCGCCGTCACTGCAGTGGGACCTCGGCGACGCCAACGGCACCGTCATGCTGCGGATGCCGCTGCACCCGGTGGCCATCGACCTGCTGCGCGAGGTCGGGCCCATGGCCGTGTCGAGCGCGAACGTCTCGGGACGTCCCGCGGCGGTCACCGCAGCGGAGGCCCGCGACCAGCTCGGCGAGCGCGTCGAGGTGTACCTCGAAGCCGGGACGTCGGCGAAGCAGGCGGCGTCGACCATCGTCGACCTGACGTCGGCCACCCCGCGGGTGCTGCGCGAGGGACCCGTCTCGGCCGCCGCCGTCGCCGCGGTCCTCGGCGTCGACGCGGAGTCGCTGGCGCCGCGCGCCGACTGACCGGCGGCCACAGGAACGTCGAGTACGGTGCACCAAGTGGAAGGGCTGCTCGCACTGTCGGATCGCGGTGCCGGCGTCCCGCTGCGGGAGCTGGCGCTCGTCGGCCTGACCGCCGCCATCATCACCTACTTCGCCACCGGCTGGGTGCGCGCGCTCGCCACCCGGTGGGGCGCGGTGGCCTATCCGCGAGAGCGCGACGTCCACCTGCAGCCCACGCCGCGCATGGGCGGCCTGGCGATGTACGTGGGCGTCGCCTGCGCCGTATTGCTGGCCTCCCAGCTGCCGGCCCTCACCCGGGGCTTCGTGTACTCGTCCGGCATGCCCGCCGTCGTGGTCGCCGGCGGGCTGATCATGGCGATCGGGCTCATCGACGACCGGTGGGGCCTGGACGCGCTGACGAAGTTCGCCGGCCAGATCACGGCCGCGAGCGTGCTGGTCACCATGGGCGTGGCCTGGAGCGTGCTCTACATCCCGATCGGCGGCGTCGGCACCATCGTGCTCGACCAGGTGACCTCGATCCTGCTCACGCTCGCGCTGACGGTGTCCATCGTCAACGCGATGAACTTCGTCGACGGCCTGGACGGGCTCGCCGCCGGCCTCGGGTTGATCACGGCGGCGGCCATCTGCATCTTCTCGGTCGGGCTGCTGCGCGACCACGGGGGAGACGTGCTGTTCTACCCGCCCGCCGTGATCTCGGTGGTGCTCGCGGGCGCGTGCCTGGGCTTCCTGCCGCACAACTTCCACCGCGCCCGCATCTTCATGGGCGACTCCGGCTCCATGCTCATCGGCCTCATGCTCGCGGCGGCCTCGACCACCGCGGCCGGACCCATCTCGCAGAACGCCTATGGGGCCCGCGACGTCTTCGCGCTGCTGTCACCGTTCCTGCTCGTGGTCGCCGTGATGTTCGTGCCCGCGCTGGACATGCTGCTGGCCATCGTGCGCCGCACCCGCGCCGGGCAGAGCCCGTTCAGTCCCGACAAGATGCACCTGCACCATCGGTTGCTGCAGATCGGCCACTCGCACCGACGCGTCGTCCTGCTCATCTACCTATGGGTGGGAATCGTCGCGCTCGGTGCGGCCAGCACCATCTTCTTCGACCCGCGCTACACCGGGGCGGTGATGCTCGCCGCCATCGTCGTGGCCATCGTCGTCACCCTCATTCCGCTGCTGAAACGCGGCCGCGAGGTTCCCGGCGACATCGCAGACTAGGTGCGGCGCGGGGTTGTACGACGAAAAGTAGTAGACCCTCGTTTGGCCTGCTGACCGTGTGGTACGTTACTCGCAGAACCCGAAGCCTCACGGGTTGCCGGCCCGGCCCATCGACTTCCGCGAAGCCGATCGGCGCCGACTCACGACCGACATAAGGGAGCTACCCCTTGGGTGATTCCAGCGCGCCCGTCGCCCTTCGATACGCTCGTCGGGCACGGCACCGGATCATTTTCTCGACCCAGGGAACGGCCCTCCGTGCCAGCGGGAACGAGGTGACGCGATGACCACGCCAGCGGCAGACGCGCCGTTCGTGTTCCCGGCCGTCGCGTTCCGTCCGGTGCGGCTCTCCCTCGTCTGCCTCGCCCTGACCGCCGTCGCGGTGGTCGCCTCCGCGTTCGTCGACACCGCCCTGTTCGGCGTCTTCTTCGGCGTGGGCCTGGGGCTGGGCCTGCTCAATGCGCTGCTAGTGCGGCGGGCGGTCGAGTCGATCACCGCCGAGGACCACCCACTCAAGAAGAAGATGGCGGTGAACTCGGCGACCCGGTTGCTGATCATCACCGCCGTCGCGCTGACCATCGCATTGGTCTTCAAGGCCCACGGGGGCATCGCCGTGCTCTTCGGGCTGGCGATCTTCCAGGCCCTGCTGGTGATGAGTACCAGCATCCCGGTGCTGCGGAAGATCCGCAGCCAGGGTCTCGACGTGCTCGACACGGAATCGAAGGATTGAGCTGACCTACATGACAGGGACCATGACCGAGACCGTCCTCGCCGCCGAGGAAGGTGGCGCCGCCATTCACGTCGGACACCACACGATGGTGTTCGAGATGTTCGGCATGACGTTCAACGGTGACACGATCCTCGCCACCGCGATCACCGCCGTCATCATCATCGCCCTGGCGTTCGTCCTGAAGGCCAAGGTGACGTCGACGGGCGTGCCGTCGGGCATCCAGCTGTTCTGGGAGGCCCTGACCATCCAGATGCGCCAGCAGATCGAGGGCTCGATCGGCATGAAGGTCGCGCCGTTCGTCCTTCCCCTGGCCGTCGCGCTGTTCGCGTTCATCCTCATCTCGAACTGGCTGGCGGTGCTGCCGCTGCAGTACGGCGGCTCCGACGGGGCCGCGGGCGAGCTGTACAAGCCGCCCGCCTCCGACATCAACTTCGTGCTGGCGCTCGCGCTGTTCGTGTTCATCTGCTACCACGCCGCGGGCATCTGGCGCCGCGGCATCGTCGGCCACCCGGTCAAGGTCGTGAAGGGCCACGTCGCGTTCCTGGCGCCCATCAACATCGTCGAGGAACTCGCCAAGCCGATCTCGCTGGCCCTGCGACTCTTCGGCAACATCTTCGCCGGTGGCATCCTCGTCGCGCTCATCGCGATGTTCCCCTGGTACATCCAGTGGCTGCCCAACGCCATCTGGAAGACGTTCGACCTCTTCGTCGGCCTGATCCAGGCGTTCATCTTCTCGCTGCTGACCATCCTGTACTTCAGCCAGTCGATGGAACTCGAACACGACGGGCACTAGCCCACAACCGAAGACCTGCTCGACCCAGTAGGACAACAGACCTGGTGGTTTGAGCCACCAGAAACCAAGGAGGAAAAGGAATGGATCCCAACGCCATCATCACGGCGGGCGCGCTGATCGGCGGCGGTCTGATCATGGGTGGCGGCGCGATCGGCGCCGGTATCGGTGACGGCATCGCCGGTAATGCGCTGATCTCCGGCATCGCGCGGCAGCCCGAGGCCCAGGGCCGGCTGTTCACGCCGTTCTTCATCACCGTCGGTCTGGTCGAGGCCGCGTACTTCATCAACCTGGCGTTCATGGCGCTGTTCGTCTTCGCCACGCCGGGCCTGCAGTAATCCACCGGCATGGGTGACGTAACCACATCCCTCTTGGCGGCCGAAGAAGGTGGCGGGACCAGTAACTTCCTGATCCCCAACGGCACCTTCTTCGTCATCCTGCTCATCTTCTTGATCACGCTCGGCGTGATCGCGAAGTGGGTAGTGCCGCCGGTCAGCAAGGTCCTCGCCGAGCGCGAGGCCATGCTGGCCAAGACCGCCGCGGACAACCGGAAGTCGGCCGAGCAGGTGGCCGCCGCACAGGCGGACTACGACGAGGCGATGGCCGGAGCCCGCAGCGAGGCCTCAGCGATCCGTGACGAGGCCCGCAACGCGGGTCGGCAGGTCGTCGAGGCAAAGCGCAGCGAAGCCAACGGCGAGGTTGCCGAAACCGTCCGTGCCGCGGATGAGCAGTTGTCACAACAGGGTTCGACCGCACGGTCTGAACTGCAGTCGTCGGTCGACGGCCTTTCCGAGCAGCTCGCCAGCCGGATCTTGGGCGTCGACGTGAAATCAGGTGGGAGCCGCTAGATGTCGACCTTCATCGGGCAGCTGATCGGCTTTGCCGTCATCGTCTTCATCCTCGTGAAGTGGGTGGTGCCCCCCGTGCGGAATCTGATGCGCAAGCAGCAGGACGCCGTGCGGGCGGCACTGGCCGAGAGCGCAGAGGCCAGCCGCAAGCTCGCCGATGCCGATGCGATGCACGCAAAGGCGCTCGAGAACGCCCGGGCCGAGTCGGCCAAGGTGACCGACGAGGCCCGTCAGGACTCCGAGCGCATCGCCGCACAGTTGGCCGAGCAGGCCGGCGTCGAGGCCGAGCGGATCAAGGCACAGGGAGCACAGCAGGTTCAGCTGATGCGCCAGCAGCTCATCCGTGAGCTGCGCATGGGTCTGGGCGACGAGTCGGTGCAGAAGGCGGGCGACCTGGTCCGCAGCCACGTGTCCGATCCCGCGGCCAGGGCGGCCACCGTGGACCGGTTCCTCGACGAGCTGGACCAGATGGCGCCGTCGAGCTTCGTCATCGAGACCGGCGCGTCGTCTCGACTGCGTGCCTCCAGCCGGGAGTCGCTCGCGGCGCTGACGTCGGAATTCGATTCGACGGCAGGCAGTCTCGACGCCGACGGGCTCTCCTCCCTGGCCGACGACCTGGCATCGGTGGTCAAGGTGCTGGTGGCCGAGCCCGTACTCAACCGGCACCTGGCCGAGCCGTCGGACAACGCGGCGGCCAAGGTGGCCCTGGTCGACCGACTGCTGTCGGGCAAGATCGGCGACGCCGCACTCAAGCTGGTGCGCACCGCGGCTTCGCAGCGGTGGTCGGCCGAGTCCGATCTGATCGATGGCGTCGAGCACACCGCGCGCCTCGCCCTGCTGAAGCGGGCCGAGACCACCGGTGAGATCGACGCCGTGGAAGACCAGCTGTTCCAGTTCGGCAGGGCGCTGGACGCCGAGCCGAAGCTGGGCACGCTGCTCAGCGACTACACCACGCCCGCCGACGGCCGAGTTGCGCTGTTGCACAAGGTGCTCGGCGCCGACGTCAACGTGGTCGCCAAGGCCCTGCTGAGCCAGACCGTCGCGTTGCTGCGCGGCGAGCGCGCCGACGAGGCCGTCATCGACCTCGCCGAGCTGGCCGTGGCCCGACGAGACGAGGTCGTGGCGCACGTCGCCGCGGCGGCCGAGCTGTCGGAGGCGCAGCGGACGCGGCTCACCGACGTGCTGTCGCGCATCTACGGTCACCCCGTCTCCGTGCAACTGCACGTCGACGCGGAGCTGCTCGGTGGTCTCTCGATCGCCGTCGGCGACGAGGTGATCGACGGTTCCATCGCCTCCCGCCTGGCAGCCGCTCAGACGCAACTGCCGGACTGACGAGCGCTCGCGCGGCGAGCCGGCACGCACCGACCCCCAAGACCCCGATTAGCAAGGAAGACGAAGAACCATGGCAGAGTTGACAATCTCCGCTGCTGACATCGAAGGTGCCATCGAGGACTACGTATCCTCGTTCACCGCCGATACCGAGCGCGAAGAGATCGGCACGGTCGTCGACGCAGGTGACGGCATCGCTCACGTCCAGGGCCTGCCCTCGGTCATGACGCAGGAACTCCTCGAGTTCCCCGGCGGCGTGCTGGGCGTGGCACTGAACCTCGACGAGCACAGCGTCGGCGCCGTGATCCTCGGCGAGTTCGGGAAGATCGAAGAGGGCCAGCAGGTCAAGCGCACGGGCGAGGTGCTGTCGGTGCCGGTGGGCGACGCCTTCCTGGGCCGCGTCGTCAACCCGCTCGGCCAGCCGATCGACGGCCAGGGCGACATCGCCAGCGACACCCGTCGCGCGCTGGAGCTGCAGGCCCCGTCGGTGGTGCAACGCCAGGGCGTCGGCGAGCCGCTGCAGACCGGCATCAAGGCCATCGACAGCCAGACCCCGATCGGCCGTGGTCAGCGTCAGCTCATCATCGGTGACCGCAAGACCGGCAAGACCGCGGTGTGCGTGGACACCATCCTCAACCAGCGTGAGGCCTGGGCGACCGGCGACCCGAAGCAGCAGGTGCGCTGCGTCTACGTCGCGATCGGCCAGAAGGGCACCACGATCGCCTCCGTGAAGCGCGCTCTCGAAGAGGGCGGCGCCATGGAGTACACCACCATCGTCGCGGCCCCCGCGTCGGATCCCGCCGGCTTCAAGTGGCTGGCGCCCTACACCGGTTCGGCCATCGGCCAGCACTGGATGTACGACGGCAAGCACGTCCTCATCGTGTTCGACGACCTGTCCAAGCAGGCCGACGCCTACCGCGCCATCTCGTTGCTGCTGCGTCGCCCGCCGGGCCGCGAGGCGTTCCCCGGCGACGTGTTCTACCTGCACTCGCGGCTCCTGGAGCGTTGCGCGAAGCTGTCCGACGAGCTGGGTGGTGGTTCGATGACCGGGCTGCCGATCATCGAGACCAAGGCCAACGACATCTCGGCGTTCATCCCCACCAACGTCATCTCGATCACCGACGGCCAGTGCTTCCTGGAGTCCGACCTGTTCAACCAGGGTGTGCGCCCGGCCATCAACGTCGGTGTGTCGGTGTCGCGCGTCGGTGGCGCCGCGCAGATCAAGGCCATGAAGGAGGTCGCGGGCTCGCTGCGCCTGGAGCTGTCCCAGTACCGCGAGCTGGAGGCGTTCGCCGCCTTCGCCTCCGACCTGGACGCGGCTTCCAAGGCCCAGCTGGACCGCGGCGCCCGCCTGGTCGAGCTGCTGAAGCAGCCGCAGTACACCCCGTACCCGGTCGAGGACCAGGTCGTCGCGATCTTCCTCGGCACCAAGGGTCACCTGGACTCGGTGCCGGTCGAGGACGTCGCCCGGTTCGAGGCGGAGCTGCTCGAGCACGTCAAGGCGTCGCACGACGGCATCCTCTCCGAGATCCGCGAGACCAAGAAGCTGTCGGACGAGACCGCCGACAAGTTGGCCGACGTGATCAACGAGTTCAAGAAGGGCTTCGCCGCCAGCGACGGCAGCTCGGTCGCCGTCAACGAGGCCGAGGCCGAGGCGATGGACGAGGCCGACGTCGAGAAGGAATCCGTCAAGGTCCGCAAGCCGGCGCCGAAGAAGTAAGACACCGAAGGGGTCTGGAGAGCTAGATGGCTGCAACACTGCGCGAGCTACGCGGGCGCATCCGTTCCGCCGGGTCGATCAAGAAGATCACCAAGGCCCAGGAGCTGATCGCCACGTCGCGGATCGCCAAGGCGCAGGCCCGAGTCGAAGCGGCTCGGCCCTACTCGACCGAGATCACCAGCATGCTCACCGAGTTGGCAAGCGCCAGCGCGCTCGATCACCCGCTGCTGGTGCAGCGGGAGAACCCGAAGCGCGCCGGCGTGCTGGTGGTGTCCTCGGACCGCGGGCTGTGCGGCGCCTACAACGCGAACGTGCTGCGCCAGTCGGAGGAACTCTTCTCGCTCCTGCGGGAAGAGGGCAAGGATCCCCAGCTCTACGTGGTGGGTCGGAAGGCGTTGGGTTACTTCAGCTTCCGCAACCGCGACGTCGTGGAGTCGTGGACCGGGTTCTCGGAGCGCCCGACGTACGAGAACGCGCGCGAGATCGCCGAGACGCTGGTGTCGGCGTTCATGTCCGGCGTCGACGACGAGGGCGACGACGCGGGTGCCGACGGCATCCTCGGCGTCGACGAACTGCATATCGTGTTCACCGAGTTCCGGTCCATGCTGTCGCAGTCGGCCGTCGCCCGCCGGATCGCGCCGATGGTGATCGAGTACGTCGAGGACGAGAAGCCGGAAGACGGTCCGCAGACGTTGTTCTCGTTCGAGCCGAACGCCGAGTCGCTGTTCGACGCGCTGCTGCCGCGCTACGTGGCGACCCGCGTCTACGCCGCACTGCTCGAAGCGGCGGCCTCGGAGTCGGCGTCGCGACGCCGCGCCATGAAGTCGGCCACCGACAACGCCGACGATCTGATCAAGGCGCTGACGCTGGCTGCCAACCGCGAGCGCCAAGCCCAGATCACCCAGGAAATCAGCGAGATCGTCGGCGGCGCAAACGCTCTCGCCGACGCCCGCTAGCCCTAACAACCAGACAGGCCCCTTGAGGAAGCGAAGAGGAAATGACTGCTACCGCTGAGAAGACGACGACGGGTCGCGTGGTGCGCATCACGGGCCCCGTGGTCGACGTGGAGTTCCCCCGCGGCTCCGTCCCCGAACTGTTCAACGCCCTGCACGCCGACATCACCTACGGCGACCTGGCGAAGACCCTGACCCTCGAGGTGGCGCAGCACCTGGGCGACAACCTGGTGCGCACCATCTCGATGCAGCCGACCGACGGTCTGGTCCGCGGCGTCGAGGTGAGCGACACCGGTGCGTCGATCTCGGTGCCCGTCGGTGACGGCGTCAAGGGGCACGTGTTCAACGCGCTCGGTGACTGCCTCGACGAGCCCGGTTACGGCAAGGACTTCGACCACTGGTCGATCCACCGCAAGCCGCCGGCATTCGCCGACCTCGAGCCCCGCACGGAGATGCTCGAGACCGGTCTGAAGGTCGTGGACCTGCTGACCCCGTACGTCCGCGGCGGCAAGATCGCGCTGTTCGGTGGTGCCGGCGTGGGCAAGACGGTGCTCATCCAGGAGATGATCAACCGCATCGCCCGCAACTTCGGTGGTACCTCGGTGTTCGCCGGCGTGGGGGAGCGCACCCGTGAGGGCAACGACCTCTGGGTCGAGCTCGCCGACGCCAACGTGCTCAAGGACACCGCCCTGGTGTTCGGCCAGATGGACGAGCCGCCCGGCACGCGTATGCGCGTCGCCCTGTCGGCGCTGACCATGGCGGAGTTCTTCCGCGACGAGCAGGGCCAGGACGTGCTGCTGTTCATCGACAACATCTTCCGGTTCACGCAGGCCGGTTCCGAGGTGTCGACGCTGCTCGGCCGCATGCCGTCGGCCGTGGGCTACCAGCCCACGCTGGCCGACGAGATGGGTGAGCTGCAGGAGCGCATCACCTCGACCCGCGGCAAGTCGATCACCTCGATGCAGGCCGTGTACGTGCCCGCCGACGACTACACCGACCCGGCTCCCGCGACCACGTTCGCGCACCTCGACGCCACCACCGAGCTGTCTCGTACGGTGTTCTCGAAGGGCATCTTCCCGGCCGTGGATCCGCTGGCGTCGTCGTCGACGATCCTCGACCCCGCCGTGGTGGGCGACGAGCACTACCGGGTGGCGCAGGAAGTCATCCGCGTGCTGCAGCGCTACAAGGACCTGCAGGACATCATCGCGATCCTCGGTATCGACGAACTCGCCGAAGAGGACAAGCAGCTGGTGCAGCGCGCCCGTCGCATCGAGCGCTTCCTGAGCCAGAACATGATGGCGGCCGAGCAGTTCACCGGCCAGCCGGGTTCGACGGTCCCGCTGAAGGAGACCATCGAGGCGTTCGACAAGCTCACCAAGGGCGAGTTCGATCATCTGCCCGAGCAGGCGTTCTTCCTCATCGGTGGTCTGGACGATCTGGCGAAGAAGGCCGAGAGCCTCGGCGCCAAGCTGTGATCCGGATCGAGCTGACGCGAGCAGCGCGGGAAGGGATGGTCTGACATGGCCGAACTGCACGTGGAGATCGTCGCGGTGGAGCGCGAGCTGTGGTCGGGTGACGCGACGTTCGTGTTCACCCGAACCACCGCCGGCGAGATCGGCATCCTGCCGCGGCACATCCCCTTGGTTGCGCAGTTGGTCGACGACGCGATGGTCCGGGTCGAACGCGAGGGCGAGGACGATCTGCGCATCGCGGTCGACGGTGGCTTCCTGTCGGTGACGGAGGAAGCCGTGCGGATCCTCGTCGAGAACGCCCAGTTCGAGAACGAGATCGACGCCGACGCGGCGAAGCAGGACTCCGAGTCCGACGACGAGCGCACGGCGGCATGGGGCAGGGCACGGCTGCGCGCCCTTGGCCAAATCGACTAGGCGCCGATGAGCGCGTCCATGCTGTTCATGGTCGCGCTCGTCGGTGTGCTCCTGCTGGTCGTGGCGGCGCTGTTCTACCGGCTGTGGAAGCTCCGGCAGGTGGGTGGGACCGCGGCGATCTTGCGAGACGTCCCCGCCGTGGGCGGACACGGCTGGCGGCACGGGGTGATGCGGTACCGCGGGGGCGAGGCCGGGTTCTACCGGCTGTCGAGCTTCCGCTGGTGGCCGGATCGGCGCCTGCCGCGCCGCGGCTTGGAGGTGATCGCCCGGCGTTCGCCGCGCGGCGACGAATTCGACATCATGAGCCACGAGATCGTGGTCCTGGAGTTGCGTGACGCCGGCCCGGAGCGGCGTCGGGGTTATGAGATCGCGTTGGACCGTGCCGCGCTGACGGCGTTCACGTCATGGCTCGAGTCGCGCCCGTCGTCCCGCGCGCGCCGCAGGCCCGACTGAGGATCACTCGGCGGCGTCGTCCGCGGTCTCGGTGGTCGGTCCGCCGGGCTGCCACAGCACGTCGCCGTCGGGATTCGCCGTCCGCGACAGGATGAACAGCAGGTCGGACAGCCGGTTGAGGTACTTCGCCGGCAGCACGCTCACGGATTCGCCGTGGTGTTCCACCGCGCGCCACGCCGAGCGCTCGGCGCGCCGGGTGACGGTGCGCGCCACGTGCAGCAGCGCCGAGAGCGCCGTCCCGCCCGGAAGGATGAACGAATTCAGTGCGGGCAGCGGCGCGTTGAACTCGTCGCACCACCGCTCGAGGCGATCGACGTACTCCTGGCGTACGCGCAGTGGGGGGTACTCGGGGTTCTCCACCACCGGTGTCGACAGATCGGCGCCGGCATCGAACAGGTCGTTCTGGACGTGGCGCAGCACGTGGGCGACGCGCACGTTCGGATTCCCCATCGCGACGGCGACCCCGATGGCGGCGTTCGCCTCGTCACAGTCGGCGTACGCCTCGAGTCGGGGGTCGTTCTTCGACACTCGGCTGAAGTCGCTGAGCCCGGTCGTGCCGTCGTCGCCGGTGCGGGTGTAGATGCGGGTCAGGTGCACTGCCATGGCTGAACCGTACCGCCGTGCACGGGCTCGACGGGCTCCGACCGGTACCCGGCTGGCTTAAACTGACCTGCGTGAGCGAGCGTTTCGTGGTGACCGGCGGCTGTCGGTTGGCGGGGGAAGTGGCCGTCGGCGGTGCCAAGAACAGCGTGTTGAAGCTCATGGCTGCAGCGTTGTTGGCCGAGGGTGTCAGCACCATCACCAACTGTCCTGACATCCTCGACGTGCCGTTGATGGCCGAGGTCCTGCGGGGGCTGGGCGCGACGGTCGAACTCGACGGCTCGACGGTGACCATCACGTCTCCCGACGAGCTGAAGTACGACGCCGACTTCGCCGCCGTGCGGCAGTTCCGTGCGTCGGTGTGCGTACTGGGTCCGCTGGTGGGGCGCTGCAAGAAGGCCAAGGTGGCCCTCCCCGGAGGTGACGCGATCGGGTCGCGACCGCTCGACATGCATCAGGCGGGGCTGCGCCAGCTCGGGGCACGATGCAACATCGAGCACGGCTGCGTGGTGGCCGAGGCCGACCACTTGCACGGCGCCGAGATCCAACTCGAGTTCCCGTCGGTCGGGGCCACCGAGAACATCCTGATGGCGGCCGTCCTTGCCGACGGAGTGACGACGATCCACAACGCGGCCCGCGAGCCCGACGTCGTAGACCTGTGCGACATGTTGACCCAGATGGGTGCGCAGATCACCGGGGCGGGTTCCCACACGATGGTGATCACGGGCGTCGACAAGCTCCATCCCACCGAGCACCGCGTCATCGGCGACCGCATCGTGGCCGCGACGTGGGGGATCGCCGCGGCGATGACGCAGGGCGACATCGCGGTGACGGGTGTGGATCCGCAGCACCTGCAGCTGGTGTTGCACAAGCTGCACGACGCCGGCGCGACGGTGACCCAGCACGACGACGGGTTCCGGATCGTGCAGTACGAGCGGCCCAAGGCCGTCAACGTGGCGACCTTGCCGTTTCCCGGGTTCCCGACGGATTTGCAGCCGATGGCGATCGGCCTGGCATGTGTGGCGGACGGTACGTCGATGATCACCGAGAACGTGTTCGAGGCGAGGTTCCGCTTCGTCGAGGAGATGATCCGGCTGGGTGCCGACGCCAGGACCGACGGTCATCACGCCGTGGTGCGGGGGTTGCCGCAGCTGTCGAGTGCCCCGGTGTGGGCGTCCGACATCCGCGCGGGGGCGGGGCTGGTGCTTGCCGGCCTTGTCGCCGACGGCGACACCGAGGTGCACGACGTGTTCCACATCGATCGCGGTTATCCGTTGTTCGTGGAGAACCTGGTGGCCCTCGGGGCGGAGATCGAGCGCGTGCCCTAGCTCGAAATCGGGCTCTCAGCTGGCGTTTTGGAGCTTTCGCCATCTGCATGTAATGTTCTCTTCAAGCCCAGCGGCCCGGACCACTCCGGAACGGAGCCGGGGCTTGACTCCTCTCCAGAGCGTGTAGTAAACTGGAGTGGTTGCCCCAAAACAGGGGGAAAAGCAGGTCTGTTGTTTGAGAACTCAATAGTGTGTTTGGTGGTTTTTGTTTGTTGCCGCACTCTTTTTCCCGTTTAGGGTGTGGCTTTTTTGGATGCCAGTTTTGGTGTCTGTTGTTTGTGATCGGATTTTTCTGATTCGAATTCTGCCTGGGTTTTCGTGCCTGGGGGTTTTTGTTTGGAGAGTTTGATCCTGGCTCAGGACGAACGCTGG